>NZ_LGSU01000192.1 GCF_002260545.1 Hydrocoleum sp. CS-953
AAATAATTCTGGTTTAAAGCCTTCCCCTGGATAGGGAAAAAAAGTTCTAGGATATTTCCTAATATTCAATTCCGTAGCGGTTTTAACCAGAGGTAATTATCAATTATCAATTATTGAAAAACAGTCTCTAATAATTAATAATTATCTCTTCTTGAAAAGAGGAGGATTGGTAAAAAAGGAATTGTTTTTCTTTTTTATCCTTTAAAGGAGAGGTTTTAAACCATTATTTTTCGGTAATTACACATATAGAAAATTACGATTTTCCGGAAACAGAAAATACAATTATCAATCAAGCTAAAAATGCTGGTTTTAGCAAATGTGAGTTTATTTATAGAGACCAAGAACATCCTAGATACTTATTAGTTTGTTATAAATAAGTATGGTTTGCTGAAAAACTCTTTTACCTCTCTTTATCCCTGAGTAAAGTTGCACATCCACTTGAGATAGAAAATTTAATTAAAATTTGTTAAGATATACAATGCTTGAGAGTCAATATTAATAATTTGGCCATAAAAAACTTAACTTGCTGTTAACCTACCTAGGAGATAAATTATAAATGCTGAGATTAGAACATATAAGTAAAATATATCCTACAGGTGTTGTTCTCAAAGATGTTAATTGGGAAGTTAAACCAGGCGATCGTATCGGTTTAGTTGGTGTTAATGGAGCTGGAAAATCAACTCAATTAAAAATTATTAATGGGGAAATGGAACCTACTTCTGGAGAAGTTATTCGCCCTGCAAGTTTACACATTGCTTATCTAACTCAAGAATTTGAAGTAAATCCTAATCGTACAGTTAGAGAGGAATTTTGGACAGTATTTACAGAGGCGAATAAAACTCACGAATCTCTTCTAGAAGTACAGCGAGAAATGGAAACTGCTACTCCAGAAAAATTAGATGAACTTATTCATAAATTAGACCGTTTACAACGACAATTTGAAGCTTTAAATGGTTATGGTTTAGATGCAGAAATTGAAAAGATATTGCCAGAAATGGGGTTTGAGTCTGAGGATGGCGATCGCTTAGTTAGTGATTTTAGTGGTGGTTGGCAAATGCGGATGAGTTTAGGAAAAATTCTTTTGCAAAGTCCAGATATCTTACTACTTGACGAACCGACTAACCATCTAGATTTGGAAACAATAGAATGGCTAGAAAATTATTTAAAAAATTTAGTAACTCCTATGGTTGTAGTTTCCCATGACCGGGAATTTATTGACCGTCTTTGTACTCAAATTGTGGAAACTGAAAGAGGTGTTTCTACTACTTATTTGGGTAATTATTCAGCTTATTTAGAACAGAAATTAGAAAATCAAGCTGCACAACTTAGCACTTATGAACGACAACAAAAAGAAATAGAAAAGCAACAGGCTTTTGTGGAAAGGTTTCGCGCTAGTGCTACTCGTAGTACCCAAGCAAAAAGTAGAGAAAAACTGTTAGAAAAAATAGAAGTTGTAGAAGCTCCTACCGCAGGTTTGAAAAGTTTAACTTTTCATTTTCCGCCAGCGCCTCGTAGTGGTCGAGATGTAGCAATAATTAAAGATTTAGTTCATACTTATGATGATAAAATTCTCTTTTTAGGGGCAAATTTAGAGATAGAAAGGGGAGATAGAATTGCTTTTTTAGGACCGAATGGTTGTGGTAAATCTACTTTACTACGAATGATTATGGGATTGGAAAAACCCACGGAAGGTACAGTTGAATTAGGTAAATATAATGTTATACCTAGTTATTTTGAGCAAAACCAAGCAGAAGCTTTAGACTTAACAAAAACTGTAATGGAAACTATCCATGATGAAGTACCTGATTGGAAAAATGAGGAAGTAAGAACTTTACTTGGTAATTTCTTGTTTAGTGGGGATACGGTATTTAAAAAAGTAGCTGCTTTGAGTGGTGGAGAAAAGGCTCGTTTGGCTTTAGCAAAAATGCTCCTTAAACCAGGAAATTTTATGTTATTAGATGAGCCGACAAATCATTTAGATATTCCAGCAAAGGAAATGTTAGAATCAGCATTACAAAAATATGATGGAACTGTAATTATTGTTTCCCACGACCGTTATTTTATTTCTCAAGTTGCTAATAAAATTGTGGAAATTCGGGATGGTGAATTTTATCCTTACTTAGGAGATTATCATTATTATCTAGATAAACTTGAGGAAGAAAAAGAAGCAAAAAGGTTAGCGAAAATAGCTGCGGAAAAAGCTGCTAAAAAAGCTGAAAAGGTTGCTAAGAAAAGACAGAAGCAAAAAGAAACTCAAAAGTCAAAGGCTAAAAGTAAAAAGTAAGAAAGAAGTAAGTCAAAAGTCAAAACTAAGAAAGTAAGAATAATTTAAGCAAGGAAATTATTTAAGAATATACTAATTCATTAATGAATAATAAATAATGGATAGTGGATAGT
>NZ_LGSU01000193.1 GCF_002260545.1 Hydrocoleum sp. CS-953
CAAAGGTTTTCCTGTCAACTTATCCCAAGGAAAGGGAACAGGTTCTCTAGTACCTGAATAATGAAATGGTCCCGTAAAATGAAACCACTCCGGCAAATTTTCCCTGGGAAATTCTAACTCAGCAGGTTGTTGACTAATTTGAGCCAGTTGATAATTAGGAGTATCAGGCTCAGGTTGCAAAGGTAAATTTGATTGACTACGATATTGACTCACCACATCTATCAAAGGTTTTGTCCAGCGTCTAGTTCTACGGTACTCAAATTTATTACGCAGTTTTCCCCACCAGGTGGGATTATATTTACAGTTAGTGAAAATAGGAGGAATATTATTCTCTTCATCGGATACCACTATACTAGAAATAGTGATAAAAGGAATTTTGAGAAGCTCGGCGATCGTTGCCCCTCCTGTTGAAACCGAGTCAATAAGCAAAGCATCTATGCCAGCATGTTTGATAATTTGTGGAGCATCCTGAAGAAAAGCATTTGCATCTTTTTCCAAAATTGTAACTACAGCATAGCGAAAAGCAGGTATGCCACTAAGTTGACTGAGATGATCCAAATATTCTGTCATCACTCTTTGAGGAAGTTCTTCTTTACCATAGCCAAGAAATTCTAATCCTGCTCCCAGTACCTTAGCTTCATAACCAACTATTCCAATAAAGGTAACGCGATGACCCCGCCTTTTTAATTCTTGTGCCAAAGGTAGCATTGTGTTTAGATGTCCTGTAAAANTAACATGGGGTAAACTAGCAAGACCTACCATACCAGAAATAGTGATAAATAGAACATCCAGCATAGTTTTTTGGGTGAAGGCAGCAGTAAAATCTGTCCGAAAACCTCCTAGTTATATAGCATTACGCATTAAGGTTAGAACATTTATAAATAATGAAACCCTTTAACAGTCTACTATTCCCTATTCCCTACTCCCTACTCCCTACTCCCTAGCGCTATATAGTTCCTGTTAAAACAGGTTTTCCTGTAGATACTGCTTGTTCAATAATATCAGCAGCACGAGTTACGCCACCCGATCGCTTAATTCCTTCTTGTAATCTCAAAGCATTTTGTTTATATGACGGTTGTGTTAGTACCTGAGAAATTGCTTTTCTTAATTGAGCTACAGTTAAACGCTGCACTGGTATAGCTTCTCCAGCTCCACTCCAAGCTATTCGTGCTGCTACTCCTGGTTGATCGTTGGCGATGGGAATAGCAACCATTGGTACTCCATTTGTCAAGCATTCTAGAGTTGTATTCATACCTGCATGAGTAATCATGAAAGTAGCTTTTTGCAGAATTTCTAATTGGGGTGCATATTCAACAACTAGGGGATTTCCGGCTAAGTTGGGTAGAGATTCTGGAGTTGCCGAACCCCCAAGAGAAATTACTAACTGAGCATCCAATCCATCACAAGCTGCTGCAATTTTATAAAAAACATGAATCAAACGATTTTGTACAGTTCCCAGAGAAGCATAAATCAAAGGTTTACCTGTCAACTTATCCCAAGGAAACGAAACAGGTTCTCTAGTACCTGAATAATGATAAGGTCCGGTGAAATGAAACCACTTGGGTAAATTTTCTCTGGGAAATTCTAACTCAGCAGGTTGGTGACTAATTTGAGCGATTTGAGAATAAGCATCATTAGGATTAGAGTACAATGGCAAATTCCATTGACGACGATACTCAGCTACTACCTCTCTGATCGGTTTTGTCAAGCGTCTTAACAAAGCCCAAGTAGCTCTATTACGGAGTTTTGCCCACCATACAGGATTATATTTGTTGTTGGTAAAATTAGGAGGAACACTTTCGTCTTGATTCAATACCACTGCACTACAGATAGTAATAAAAGGTATCTCTAGAAAATCAGCGATCGCTCCTCCTGATAAAGCTTGGTCAATTAGTAAAGCATCTATACCAGCATTTTTGATGACTTGCGGAGCATCCCGAAGCAAAACATTTGTCCCTTCTATAAACAGATTAATTGTATAGCGCAAAGCAGCTAACCCGCTGAGTTTACTCAGGTGATTTAAAGATTCTGCTATTTTCTCTTGAGGATATTCTTCTGTACCATAGAGAAGAAATTCTAATCCTGCTGCTAGTGTCTTAGCTTCAACATTNAGATTAATTGTATAGCGCAAAGCAGCTAACCCGCTGAGTTTACTCAGGTGATTTAAAGATTCTGCTATTTTCTCTTGAGGATATTCTTCTGTACCATAGAGAAGAAATTCTAATCCTGCTGCTAGTGTCTTAGCTTCAACATTAGGTCTCCCTATCATAGTAACACGATGACCGCGCCTTTTCAATTCTTGCCCCAGGGGAAGCATTGTATTGAGGTGTCCAGTCGATCCTGGACATATCAGACCAAAATAAGTCATAGTAAGTCTTTTCCCTAAGTCTTCAGATTTTTT
>NZ_LGSU01000194.1 GCF_002260545.1 Hydrocoleum sp. CS-953
CTAGCTATAGAAAGAACAGCCAAAGAAACTTCTATACAAAATATTATTGATTTACTGCAAAAACGATTTAATTCAGTACCAGAAACTCTAATAATAGAGCTGAATAATATTGAAGATTTAACACAATTAAAACAACTACTCCTAGAAACAATTAGCGTTAATTCCGTTGGGGAGTTTGAGGAATTAATTAAAGAAAGTTCTTCTTTAGAAAATTAGTTAGATACCTTGATTAATCATTTTTATAGTTACTCTTCAGCCTTAAGGCTTATAAATTCTAAATTCTAAATTCTAAATTCTGGCTGTTCAATGGGAATTTCAATTACAAACTCTGCCCCCTCTCCAGGAGCAGAAATACATTCTAACCTTCCACCATGTTTTTCCACAATAATTTTATAACTAATAGATAAACCCAAACCAGTACCTTTATCAACCGGTTTAGTAGTAAAAAATCGCTCAAATAAACGTTCCTTAACCTTCTCATCCATACCCAAACCATTATCAATAATTCTAATTTGAACTTGATTTGATATAGCAGTAGTTCTAATCCAAATACTCGGAACCTTACCATCCCAATTATCCCTAACTATTGCCTCCTCCAAAGCATCAATTCCATTACCAATTAAATTCATAAATACCTGATTAATCATACCCACATAACATTCTACCAAAGGCAATTCTCCATACTCCTTATAAACCTTAATTTCTGGTTTTTTTCCACGAGCTTTGAGACGATTTTTCAAAATTACCAAAGTACCATCAATCCCATCGTGAATATTCATCAGAGTTTTCTTAACATCATCCTTGCGAGAAAAACTACGCAGAGAACGAACAATTTCACGAATTCTTTCCGAACCTATTTGCATGGCTGATATTACCTTTGGCAAATCCTCCATCATAAAATCTAAATCTATATCCTCTATTTGTTCTTCTATTTCTTCTGGTAAACTTGGAGAATATTCTTGATAAATATTTAGCAAATTCATCATATCTTGAACATAATGATTCAAATGCACAATATTTCCATAAACAGAAGTTACAGGATTATTAATTTCGTGAGCAATACCTGCAACTAACTGACCCAAACTAGACATCTTTTCAGTATTAGTGAGAGTAGTTTCTACCTCATCAAGTTCTTGCAAAGCAGTTTCTAATTGTCGCTTTTGTTTTCTTAACTCAGTCTGAGATTGTTTCAGCGAAGCTTCAGCATTTTTAGTATCAGTAATATCTGTAATCAAACCTTCTAAAGCAATTAATTCTCCTGACTCAGAAAACACCCCTATTCCTTGTTCCCAAACCCATTTAATTTTTCCAGTCTTAGTAGTAATTCGATAAACTATTTGATAATGTCGATTCTCTTGTATAGCCAACTCTATAGTATTCCATAAAAGTTGTCGATCTTCTGGATAAATTAATTGTGATAAAAATACTTGATTTGAACCTAAAAAATCTTGTATTTGATAACCAGTTAATGAATAACAACCTTCGCTTACAAATTCTGCAGTTCGATTTATATCGTTGCGAAAACGATAAGCCATACCTGGTAAATTACTCATTAAAGTAGCTAATTTTCTTTGACTTTCCCATAAAGCTTTTTCTGAACGTTTCCTGTCAGTAATATCCTTAATAACTGTCAAAAAGCAAATTTCATTATCAATATTAATAATCTCTACAGACAACAACCAAATCCTAATCGCACCAGATTTTACTCTAAATTCATATTCCTGATTTTGCAAAACTCCTTGTTTTTCCAAAGACTCTCTAAAATCAATTCTTTCTTCTAGATTAACCCATATACCTAACTCTTCTACTGTGTAACCAATAACTTCTTCACGGCGATAACCCATTATATCCAAAAAACTGTCATTTACTTCTATAAATCTCTCATCTTGAAAAGTAGTAATAATGATTGGGTCGGGACTAGAAAGAAATGCTTTTGAGAACTTTTGTTCCGACAACTTCAACCTTGCTTGTGTCTGATGACGTTCTGCAATTTCTCTTTCTAATTTATCAATAGTTTCCTGTAATTCAATTGCTCGTTTCTCTACCTTATTTCCTAACTCTTCATTTGCGAGTTTTAATGCTTCTTCTTTTAAGACTTTGCTAGTGATATTAGAAACTACCATTTCCCACCCACTTCTACCATCAAATTCTACTGGAATTATTACCACTTCTGCTGTAAATTCAGATCCATATAAACGTTTATAGCGCCAGTTAAAACGACTTATTCCTGACTCTAATGCTATTTGTAAATATTTTTGCAATAGCAGAATTGAATCTTCCCCTTGAAACTGTTTTAAAGAGCTAAATTCCCAAAGTTGTTTACCACAAAATTCTGATTTTTGACTACAGCCGAATAATTCTAAGGCACTGTGATTACAATCAAAAATACCTTGTTTATCTATCAGTATTATCC
>NZ_LGSU01000195.1 GCF_002260545.1 Hydrocoleum sp. CS-953
GAAAGGTGGCGACCCTTATATTCGGGCGTTAATGCGAACTATTTCAGCTAGTGAGTCTAATTATGATCGACCTTATCATGTTGTTTATACAGGAAAAAGGTATCTGACCTGAGAAAACATCCAGATTGGTGTATAACGATAGTTTCTGGTCCAAATAAAGATAATTGTAGCACTGCAGCAGGAAGATATCAAATGTTAAGCAATACTTGGTATCTTATGGCAAAACGTTATCATCCCCAACGTGGTTGGTCTCTATTTTGGGCATCTTACAGTTTTGAACCAAAATATCAGGATGCTGTTGTACATGGCTGGTTAAGCGATCGCAAATATTGGAAGGCAGATATTCCTGGGTTGTTAAGAAAGGGAAAATTAAATCGAGTTCTGCGGTTATTATCTGGTACATGGACGAGTTTAGGATATGGAATTGAAACTAATTCTATGAGTAGGCATTTACCAACAGTGTATCAGGAAGTTTTGCAGGATGAATTAAGTTTATTGGGGGATAATTTTTCTCAGAAGCAAGAAAATTCTGTGGTGGTTGAATATTTTCCTAAAGATGTCGATAATGGAGTAGTTGAAAAAGCTTTAAGAAGTTTAGATTATCAAGTTATACTTTTACCAACTTTCACAGTAGATGTGCCTAGCAATTCAATTTGGTTTGGTTCAAAAGTAAATATAGAAGACGTTAAGTTAGTTGCAGAAACATTAATTGGTGCAGGTGTGAAGATTAGAGCTATTAGACCTTTTAAGAAAAAAGTAAAATTTGCCGATCTATTGATTCAAGTTGGAGCTGACCCAGAAATAGAAAATATACCGTCTTTAACTTTAGAGGAAGTTCGCAGTAAGTCTAGTTTTTATAGAGGTGATATATTTTTGAATCGAGAATTTTATGCTTTTTTATACTCCCAGAAAAAGTAGCAAAAAATTTAGCGGATATTGGCACGATCAAAAAATAGACAAAGACTAGCATTAGCTAAAAATAGCACCACTATTATAATTTCGGATCTGAACGTATCAGGAATTATAAAAAATCATAAGTTAGTGAGTGTTATTGCTAATTGTTGTTTTGATTAATTCAAGCCTCAGATTATATACAAATGCGAGTAATATAGTAATAATTTGTGCAGTAATTAACAATTATAGTAGTTTAACTTAAATTTATCGGGGAATTGAACAGTCGGATAACTTCTTATTTATTATTTCCCCAGAGTCGGTAAATTCTCCCCATTGTGGAAATGAAGTAGAGTATGGTCGGAGTTTAAATCAACGTTTCGTGACAGTATTGCATCGAAAAGTTAATTCTATCAAATTGCATCCATTGTGTCTAATATTTTTTCTAACTTCTAACTTCAACTATGCTCCCATCCCTGAATATTGCTTTAACCCCTGTCGCCACAACCAACGGTTTAACCCAAAAAATATAACACTCCAAACAAACATAACTAATAACCCCCGCCCAACATCCACAGGCAACCCCACTAATAAAGAAGCAGGAAAATGAATCAGATAAGGAAGCGGAGTCCACAATACTATTTTCAGCACCATTTCTGGAAACACTTCTAATGGGGCAGTTATTCCAGATAAAAACATATAAGGTAATAACCAAAGTTGCTCGATCGCGCTTGCTCTTTCTGTCCAAAATGCACACATAGCTAATGTATATTGAATTAAAAATCGCAAGACAAACGCCATTAATACTACGATTAAAAATAACAAAAAATTACCAAAATTAGGCAGCCAAAATGCCTGGGGATAGAGAACAAAAAAGAATAATATTAAACCTAAAACAAAAGGCCATCTTGCCAATCTTTCTGCAATATGTTCAGCTACATGATGCCAGACTGGGTCTATCGGTTGTAATAATTTAGGAGATAATTTTCCTTCAACTACTTCTTCTTCAAAATTAAAAATTACCCAAGTAGGAGTTATAGCTCGGACAATAAATACACCTAAGAAATAATGAGAGAACTGTAATTTATCTAATGGAAATTCACCTTGAATTGCAGCTTCTGTCCAAATTCCCATCATAATAAAAGGTAAAGAGGATGACAACATCCATAAGAAAAGTTCGGCTCTATATTCTAGCAGATAGGCATAGTAAGTAGAGAGAAAAACTTTTGCAGTTCTGATAATTTTTTTCATTGTTGTAGTGCGGGAATCTTGCCCGCTAATAGTGTGCCTTACTGAGATAAAATTCTCTATTAATAACAATAATTGCTCTAATTATTGAGTTTCGAATACTATTTTATATCAAATCCAGTTGCTTTGGAAGATTATAATAAACCGGGTTTGTTGGAGGTTAATATGATTATGCTAAAGCATTTAATACAAACCGGGTTTCTGCGCTTTTTGTAATTATTGGGTTATAAGAAATCGGGTTTGTTGGAGGTTAATATGATTATGTTTGGGCATT
>NZ_LGSU01000196.1 GCF_002260545.1 Hydrocoleum sp. CS-953
CCCTTAAAAGGGGAGGCTTTAAACCACCATATTTCGGTAAAAAAAAACAATAATTAATGCTAAATTTGCTCTTTTCTAACAAAAAAGTAATTACCTTAGTTTAATTACTTAATAACTAAAGTTTTGTCTAAGTATAGCATTAATGCATGGGAATTGGTATAACAAGAAACCGGGTTTGTGGGACGTCAATATTAGTATTGCAGGGCATTTGATACAAACCCGGTTTCTCTGCTTTTTTATACTGATACTACCAGATTTAATATTATGCTCTAATTCCACAAGAAGTCAAAATTATCAAGGGAGTACCAACTTTTTTATATCTTTAGTACAAAGCAAAATTATAAATTTCCTTTTAACACTTTGTCGAAAAGTCCGTCTCTGGAAGTTCGGTTGCACTGACTGGAATAGCTGGAAGATATCTTGTTAATATGTAACTAATCTTAAATAACTCTACTTATCCGAGGTAAATATTATGAATAATCTTTCTGGTAATCCTTCTGAACGTTTTGGCGACCAATCAAATAGTAGTAATTTACTATGGCAATATGTTCAATCTATGAATCCAGAAACTGTCGCTCAACTTTCTAAACCAGATCCAGAAGTAGCTCAAATTATGGAACAAAATTTAAGAGGAATGTTGGGACATTTACCACCGGAACATTTTTCTATGGCAATAACAACTAGCAAAGAAAACCTTGGTCAACTTCTTGCTTCTGCAATGATGAGTGGTTACTTTTTAAATCAAGCTAAACAAAGAATGGAACTTGATAAGTCTCTCCATTCGTTGCATGAATAATTAAAGATAAATAAATATTTAACTTGGGATGATAATTATCCCAATTTAATGTTGTAATATTTTGGTATAAATGCTTCAAAAATTAATAATTAATAAGTATAGTGCTACGTGCTAGGGAATAGGGAATAGGGAATAGGGAATAGGGAATAATAAACTGTCAAAAGATTTCCGGATTTAGAAATGTCCTAATCTTTGGTTCGACTACTATACCTATTCTTATAAAGAAGAAGATTGCCTAAACTGAACAGCAATTATGAAAAAAGTTATTCGGTTTGTGTGAGTTACTTAATAATTGAAGTACCTATTAAGTATAGCATTACTTTTGGTAATTGGTATAAGTCATAATACATGGTTTATTATCAATTACAGCACTACGCGCTAGGGAGTAGGGAGTAGGGAGTAGGGAATAGTAGATTTTTCAACGGTTCCAGGATTTATAAATGTCCTAACGTTTTTGCGTAGTGCTATAATGAACTACTCCACTAAATTTTTGTTACTGACTATATAGAAATCCTAAAATTGCTCCTAACAAGTTTAATAATGGTTAAAAAGAGTTGAAAAACTTGAAAATTATGACTCCTATACGAGTGACTTGCGTGTAGGGGTGATTCGTGCAATCACCCCTACCACCAAAATACTACAACCGACTAGAGGATTACTATAGTAATATTTAGAAACGATAAATCTTACATTAATAAATGTTTTTCCTACTATAAATAATTAATCTCGCCACAAAGCAATACCACCTAATAAACCATTCACATTTGGCACTATTTTGACATTTGATGGTAAATCAAATGTAATTTTTTTTGTATTCCCTCCACCTAGATAAATATAATCACAATTAAATAGATTTTCTAGAGTAGCGATCGCCTTTCCTAACCGTTCATTCCACTTTTTTTTACCAGCGTCATCTAATGCTGCTCTTCCTAGTTGTTCCTCATAAGTTTCACCTTTGCGAAATGGATGATGACCCATTTCCAAATTCGGCACTAATTTCCCTTCTACGAATAATGCTGAACCAAAACCAGTACCCAAGGTTAGTACCAATTCTACTCCTTTACCTTGAATTGTTCCTAATCCCTGAATATCAGCATCATTCGCAACTCGCACGGGTTTTCCTAACCTTTCTGATAGAACTTTTGCCAAATCAAACTCTACCCAGTTAGGATCTAAATTTACTGCTGTTTTAATAATGCCACCCATAACTACGCCAGGAAAACCTACGGATACTCTGTCAAATTCTCCTTGTTTTGCTGCTAAAGATACAATTTCTGTTAATATTGGTGCTGGTTTTGCCGGGTTTGGTGTTTCTACACGACTACGTTCTGTGGTTGCTTCTCCTAATTCATTTAAGGCTATTACTTTAATCCCACTGCCACCAATATCAACAGCTAAAGTTTGCATAGTTCTCTATTAGTTCATTACTGATATATTCTTTTTATAATAGTTACTATTGTTTGATTCTCAGAGCATTTATAAGCTTATCTTAATTATTATAGGGAGTAGGGAGTAGCTTTAAAAGAGATAATATATCTTGGCTTAATGCTGATAATAGGTAAGCATTCAGCTATTAGCTATTAGCTTTTTAATTAATCAAGCAAACATTTGCTGATTTTCTAC
>NZ_LGSU01000197.1 GCF_002260545.1 Hydrocoleum sp. CS-953
ATTATAGACTTTAGGGAAAACTTATAGTATAGTTATAATATAGTATTCAAAACTATAACGTTATAGTTATGACTGTTTCATATGTTAGTACTACACAAGCAGCTTTTCTGCTAAATATTTCTACAGGTAGATTGCGACTTCTACTGAATACTGGTCGTGTTATTGATGCCAAAAAAGTCGGGAGATTTTGGAGAATTCCTCTCAACCGTCGGGGAATGCCACAAATTACACCAGGTCGTCGTGGTCCTCAAGGCACTTGGAATAAATTTGAACGTAAAGCCAAGACTATCGTTCATGTTCTCAGAAAAACTATAGACTATAACAGAGACTATGGAACTTCTTATCCAGCAGTAGCTGTGAAAGTGGGAGATAAAAAAGATTATTGCCACTCTCTGAAAATTCATGGTCCTTGCCAAATAGTTTATCAACCCCATGAACCAAATACAAGTCAAGCTGGAGGTGCCAGGCTGTGGATTGAAGTAGAGCCAGAAAAGAGGGTAGAGCGAGTGTACTTTAGTGATGGAGATTATGGTCCGCCACCAGAAGTAGTTCAGCAGCGTGCAAAAGCTAAGAAGTCAAAAAGTCAGAAGAGAAAAGCGAAACAGAAAGGAAAAAACAGAAGTAATTAAATATTTGGGAAAGGAAAGGAGAATTCCACAAGCAGTGCCTGGGTTCTGCTTAATTTTTGCTGTCTATAGAACCTATTTAGGCTCTATAGGATACTGCTGACGCAACAGTTCTTGTCCTAGGTCATACTCTGCAAACACAATTTTTGGCAAAGCAAACTTAGTATAAATTTCTGGAATAACTCATTTACAATTGATAATTAATCAATTTGGCTTTATTGCCTTCTATTTCAAGAGAAAAAAGTGCTAGTGGAGAATGGCAGAAAGAACTAACCAGTTACAAAATTCTCAAAGCCTTACCAATCAATACTTTTTAATTTTTAATTTTGACTTCCGCGTAGCGGCACTAGGATATTTCCTTATCTTCAATCTGATCGTTTTAACCAGAGGTAATTATCCATTATTCATTATCCATTATCAATTAATGAAATAGAGCTAAAGCCCTACTACGAAGTTTAATTAAACTATTCAACCAGAGAACATTATATTACTCAAATACTAAGGTTTCTGTCCGGATACTTCTGCTTCCGGATAGAAAGCAATCAGTAGACTAATTGTATATGTAATGGCTTATGCAAATTTTTAAATTTCTTTCATTCAAGCTCCTATTCATCACGAAAAAATCCTTCTACAATTCTGATAAAATATCAAAAATTATAACTTTAATATTCTTGAGTCTCTTAACCTTAATTATAATCATTAACAAAGCTGACTTAGCATTAAGTCAGACTTCAGAAACATTACATAACAATAATATTGAAATTATCANATGTAATGGCTTATGCAAATTTTTAAATTTCTTTCATTCAAGCTCCTATTCATCACGAAAAAATCCTTCTACAATTCTGATAAAATATCAAAAATTATAACTTTAATATTCTTGAGTCTCTTAACCTTAATTATAATCATTAACAAAGCTGACTTAGCATTAAGTCAGACTTCAGAAACATTACAAAACAATAATATTGAAAATATCACTCAAGTTAACTCATTAACATCTCTAAACAATATAGTTTATAAACCCATCAAAATAGATGGTAGAGAAATCTTTAAAGTTGCCGCAATAGCAGGGCAACAAATTCAAGGAAACAGTAATACATCTCCCCTGAATATTCGAGTTAGACTGTATGAAAATAATCTCAGACAAACGATTAAAAATTGCTTTGATGCTGATACTTTAAAATTAACTCTTGAAGTCCGGGAAAACCAGACTCTAATATTTGCTTCCGATGCAGAAGAACTGAAAAATCAGGAATTGATTGCTATTACAGATTTAGATGCTCAGATTCATGGCATATCTAGAGAAGATTTAGCTAATCAGATTATTGGTTTTATGAGAGATGCTTTAATCAGGGCACAGAGAGAGCGACAACCAGATTATTTATTCAGACAAATTTTAATTTCTACAGGGATAATATTAGCTTTGATATTTTTGAGCTTTCTCATATCAATTTTGCAAAAATACTACTTAAAGAAATATCAAAAACTTCAAAAACTTATAGAAGGTTTAAAATTGTCTTATCCACAAATAGATGAGTTGAGAAATCAGCAACAATTAAGCACACTAAAACCAGAAT
Source organism: Hydrocoleum sp. CS-953 (assembly GCF_002260545.1). Classification (GTDB taxonomy): domain Bacteria; phylum Cyanobacteriota; class Cyanobacteriia; order Cyanobacteriales; family Microcoleaceae; genus Trichodesmium. The sequence continues at coordinate 2,204 of NZ_LGSU01000197.1, forward strand.
TAACCATCGGACAAAAACAACAGTTAATCTGGGAACAACAGCAAAATAAAAATTCTTTTTTCAGAAGTTTATTGCAAGTAACTCACATAATTTTATGGCTCTGTGGTATTGGCTGGATTTTAGGAAATTTTCCTTATAGTCGTTGGCTACAGATTTTTTTAGTTTCTTATGCCATGGTCTTAACTACAATCATCGGTACTTATTTAATAATTAAAATT
>NZ_LGSU01000198.1 GCF_002260545.1 Hydrocoleum sp. CS-953
CTCCCCTACTCCCCTACTCCCCTACTCCCCTACTCCCTTACTCCCCAGCTCCCTAAAAAGAAATTGTTTGTGTCCAAATAATTGATTTATTGCCTGATTGTCTGCCATAAATTTTGATATTTTTGAGATATTCTGATTGTAAATTAGCGATTTTTTTTTTGACTACTGGAGTGACAATTTCTTGATTAGGAACTTGTTCTGATTCTACAACAATATGCAGATAACCATTTTTCCTCCCAGCTATAACAGTCCCCTACTCCCCTACTCCCCTACTCCCCTACTCCCTTACTCCCCAGCTCCCTAAAAAGAAATTGTTTGTGTCCAAATAATTGATTTATTGCCTGATTGTCTGCCATAAATTTTGATATTTTTGAGATATTCTGATTGTAAATTAGCGATTTTTTTTTTGACTACTGGAGTGACAATTTCTTGATTAGGAACTTGTTCTGATTCTACAACAATATGCAGATAACCATTTTTCCTCCCAGCTATAACAGTAATACCTTGTTGCTGAAGTGATTGATTAATTATTATGGCAACTGCCTTGGGATTTCCTTGTGTTGCTAATTCAATAATTTTTTGTTGGTTTTCATCATAAATTTCTTGTTCTTGCTCCAATCCTGTATTGATAGTATTGCCAGATTTATTGGGGTTTAGTGTTTTCCTTTCTTCTATTTCTAATTGCTTGAGAATTTCTCTAAATTTTGTGGATTTATCCTGAATATTACTAATTAAATCTTCTAAAGCTGTATATTTTAATGATAAACGTTTTTCTTCTGGCTCACTTTGTAAAAGTTTATTTAAGCTTTCTTCTAGGGAAATAAATTGTGCTTCTATAGCATCCATTACAGAATCAACTTTTTGATTTACTAAAGCCGAAATTTCATTTTCTATCTCTAATTTTTGTTTGATTGAATCTAGGATATTTTTCCCTCCTAGAGAAGGTTTTTTATATTGACCTTGAGTTACTATTGTAGGTTCTGTAGGAGTAGGATTTACAATTTCTTCGTAATCAATTGAGTCAGCAATATCTTCTTCTTCTGTTTCTGTTTGATTTGTAGTGTCGTCGATGATTTCTGCTGTAGAAGGTTCAGATGAACTTATAGATTGTTCTTCATTTTCTTCATTCGCAATTTCTGGCTCTTTTTGACTTACCAGAGCAATACCACCTTCCTGAAAATAATTATTACTGTCTATATCTGTTCTTTTTGTCTCTGATGCTGATACTTCAGATTCTTCAATTTCTGCTTCACTTTCTGGAACGATAATTTCTTGTGAATAGCAAGGAGTTAAAGCATTAATAATTATATTAGCTATTTGGGTATATTCATCTGGTTCCTCAAAATTATTAGCTGTGATATATAAAGAAGATTCTAAGTCTGTTATAGATGTGCATGAATTAAATATTTGTCTGAGTAAACTATCTAAGTTCTTGGTTTTCAGTAATAACCAATCCCTTTCACTAAAATTAAATTGATGTTCTACGGTAGAAAAAATCAGAACTTTTGCTTTTAATGGATTAGTGCCTTGCATGATTTTTTCCCGGACATCAAATAACTTTCCAGGATCTCTTGAATAAGATTCTTCTACTGCTAATTTCCCTTTGAAAACTGTGTGCTCATCTGAACCATCAAGACTCCAGTTTGGACTAGATTCCATAACTGTCATATCTTCTTCTTCTTCTTCAGGATATAGTTTCCCCACACTGGTGATGATTTTCTGTGCTAATAAACTATATTCTGTTTTTTTATNCCGGACATCAAATAACTTTCCAGGATCTCTTGAATAAGATTCTTCTACTGCTAATTTCCCTTTGAAAACTGTGTGCTCATCTGAACCATCAAGACTCCAGTTTGGACTAGATTCCATAACTGTCATATCTTCTTCTTCTTCTTCAGGATATAGTTTCCCCACACTGGTGATGATTTTCTGTGCTAATAAACTATATTCTGTTTTTTTATTAACTTTAGAAACTATGCGAGACAACCGATGGTCTAAGGTTTCTATATTCCCTGTTTTATTATATAATTCCTCTATTAATTCTTTCAGATTAATTTCTGATAATTTAGTTTCATCATTCTCCCATCTGCCTTCACAAGCACAATAAATAACTTTCTTCATTCTAATTAAATCTGCATCTTTTTCTAATTCTTTAACTACTGTATCTATCATTAAAAATGATTCCATATTTTTTCTCCCTGAATAATCTATAAAATATTTTTCTAATTATTTAAGTTTGAGGTAATTTATTTATAATACTTATCTTTTAACCAAAATATTACTTTAATTGGTGTCTTTGATTTGCTTCTAATTATAAACCAGAATCAAGCCATTATAAATAATATTACTATGGTAAGCTTCCACAGGAAATTCTTATTAAAGTAAGTCGATTTGTCATCAATCAGCTACTTTGCTACAGTCAA
>NZ_LGSU01000199.1 GCF_002260545.1 Hydrocoleum sp. CS-953
AAGCTGCCAGTAGTAGTGTCAAATAAGTAGGCTGAACCACTCGACTCTCCATTGTCGTCGTCTCCTCTAGAACCTATAATAGCTGTATTGTTGCTTAGAGCTACTGAAAATCCAAACTGGTCAAATTGAGAACCGTCGGGTGCGGTAAATTTCTGGAGCAAGCTGCCAGTAGTAGTGTCAAATAAGTAGGCTGAACCACTTTCTAATCCATTGTCGTTGTCTTTCCATGCACCTATCAGGGCTGTGTTATCGCTTAGAGCTACTGAGAATCCGAAGTTATCTCCTTGAGAACCTTCGGGTGCGATAAATTTCTGGAGCAAGCTGCCAGTAGTAGTGTCAAATAAGTAGGCTGAACCACTTTCTAATCCATTGTCGTCGTCTTCTCTAGAACCTATAATAGCTGTGTTATCGCTTAGAGCTACTGAACCTCCAAACAGGTCAGATGCATCACCGTCAGGTGCGGTAAGTTTTAGATCGACAGCGTTAGCGGGATCTGTAAAAGCGAGGAGTACAAATAGGGGAAAGCAGGATCTTTTACCAATTGTTTTTAGGTTAGTTGCTTGACTCTTAACTGCTGGTTTTTGATTGTGCATATCTAGTTAGTTCTCAATTATCTTTGTTTTTTATGGTTTTGCTCAGGCGTTTAGTTATGTCTATAGAATTAGAGTTGTCACTTTATGACTTCAAAAATCCTACAAACTTTTGCTATGTAGGCACTAGCTATTGCTGGCTAAAAAAGCCAGGAATTATAACTTTTTCTAGTTTTGATAATTTTTTTCAGTTATCTACACAACTGTAAAGTTACCATAACATTTTATTTAAGCAAGAGGCAATAGGTTATACCAAATCTTTACCAAAACTTTAAATTTAAGTAGTATAAAGGATTTCCTGAGATTGCTTTCCTTACGGAATGCTCCGCAAACCCTCCACGCAGTGACCGTCGCAATGACTAGGCTAATGTTATATAGAATCCGGTTGAACAGTGGTCCGCAGCGACGAAGCGGAAGCAATCTCCGGGCACCTCTGAGATTGAGGGAATGCTGCGCAAACCTTCCACTCCGTTCCAGTCGCAATGACTAGACTGATGTTACTGCTTCATACAAAAGTTTGATATGACATTGAAATTCAATACTTTCTAAAGCGATCGCCTCCCCCGCTTCTAGAAAAACTTAGTTATCAGTCCAGTAGGGTGTGTTTCGCTTTCCTGCGGAATGCTGCACATTCATGTTGGCTCTTAGCCGAAAAGCTTTTCATGTCGCCCCGCGAAACGCACCGAAATATTTGGATAGTAAAAATCTCTAAAATTTTTGAACTTTGAATTCTGAATGCAAAAATGGTCATCAATCTGAAAAGTGGTGTAACTACCAAAAAAATCAAGCAAAGATTTAGAGACTGAATTCTTTGCTTGATAAATTAGCTATGAGAAATGTTTATTGTTATTTTTTTTGCTGCTTCTTTCGGGATAAGGTGGCGATCGCAAAGATGCCTATTATTTCTTATAGCATCACCTTAACCGATCAGGTTATACTGCGAAAGTATCGACTGATTTTGAACCTGTTATGCTATCATTTTGAACAGTTGATAGTGAGAATATAGTACCATTGTTTTGCGGGAATTGGTTTCCTTCTAATAAATCGTTATACAATGTGTGAGCGTAGCTGTGGTTATCTGCAAAATTCCAGGAACCTGGTTGAAACCAATCATCCCAGTTAACGTATACATCAAAGTCACCTAATGGATCGTCGTATCCTAATGTGCTGCTAGTATGGAAAGCAACTACTCTATCTGCATCGGTTGGATCTAGGCGATCGTCTGTAGGGTTGGCACTAGAGAACCAACCTCCTTCAAACTCAGGACCTGCTGGATCGAGACCAATAAGCAGATCGACTTCGCCACTACGTTCGCGAAGTTCTTCACCTGCTTCACCCATTACATGAGCACCTAAACTGTGACCAATAAGTGTGGTATCAGCAGGATTAACACCTTGATCCAACAAATAGTTTGCTACTTCAACTCCTACATCATCAACTCTATCTGCAGCAGCAGGATAATTGAGAGTATCAGCACCATCTTGCCAATCTACTACCAAAATGTTAGCATCATTGCCTTCTAAATCTCGTATATTTTCTGCCATTTCTGACATCCAAGCTTGAGGCGTGAAGTTATTATCTGGATTTCCACCTGTACTTTGGTAACCATGTACAATTACATAAGTAGGATCGCTTGTGTCTATAGGTCGGGAATTATTGAATCCGCTATTATCCCAATTATTAAAGAATACGTCTACCATATTTTTAGTTTGTTTCTATGTACGAGTTTTTACTGAAAATATTACACTTTGTGTTTAGTTGTATTTTCCATCTATAATATCATCTATATATTATATACATTAGGACTTACCCAGAAACCGGAAAAATAATAATC
>NZ_LGSU01000002.1 GCF_002260545.1 Hydrocoleum sp. CS-953
TATCAATATCTTGCAGTTTTTGTACTTTATTGATTATGTTTTCTAGCTTTTCAGCAATTTCATTTTCCTCTGTGGGATGAGACATTTTTTCTAATGTAGAATTAGAAAATTTTTCAAAAGTTGGGATGTCAAACTTTAGTTCTTTTTCATTTCCCCAAGCCAGACACCAAGCAATTCCTTTGTATATTTTTTCTAACATAAATTTTTTTAATACTTAATTTGTAGGTTGGATTTTTGG
>NZ_LGSU01000020.1 GCF_002260545.1 Hydrocoleum sp. CS-953
GGCTACAGATTTCCCTCTGAAAAAAAGCCTATTAGGGGGTATCGTCTATAGCATCAATTATTCTATTTCATATTACAGAGGCGGGTTGAGAAAATCTCAGGTTTTTCACCTTTACCATTTATAGAAACCCGCCCCATAACCTTGATGACGAATCAGAATAATCTCAAAGAGATTCTATCCTAAATTTTGCTGACGCTTGCGAACTACAGTGGCGCCTAAACCGCTAACAGCTAACAGACCTAAAATAGAAGTTGGTTCGGGAACGCTCTCTACGGCAATAGCATCAATATCAAAGCCATTGCCATCCTTGTCTGCATTACCACCAGGATAGTTTGTCTTAGTTGTATCAGTAATCTTGAGGAATTTATACATTCCACCAACATTAATATAGTCAGTCATTTCTTTGTCATTGAGTATATTCTCAGCAACAACAGTAAAATCACCATTTAAATCATTACCCACAGCAACTTGTACAGTTTCTGCCCAATCTGCGCGATCGCCGTCAGTAGTTTCCCAGAGTTTAAAACTATTGAACTTTTTACCACCAAATTCAAAGATGAGTGATTCACCAAGCTGCATACTGTAGAATATATTATCTTTAGCTTCACTCAGTGTATTATCAACATCAAACCTGCCTTCCAGTCCTGACACTTGACTTCCATCTCCCAAAGGATCTCCACTCATATCATAAACTTCTGAAGCAAAAGTTGCTGCCATAGCTGGAGTTGCAGCAAAACCTACGATACCACTTCCGATTAAAGCTGCAAAAGTTGAGATTTTGGAAAAATTCATAATTACCTACCTAATTTTAGTTAATAGTTTTCAATTCTTGAATAGTCAGCATTTTAAATTACTAGACCAGATTGATCCCTACAAATTAATACTTTCAAACCCTGGTCTTATTGATTCGTATTTAATTTGTATTTCGCAGTATGCATTCCCTAAAATTTCGGTTTGATTTCAATTTAATTTGTATCTGTAAACAATATAGCAAGGGATTAATCACCATTCCCTTATTTCTACCTATCTTCATCAAAACTTTAAATAGATAGACTATTTTGTAGTCAAAGTTACAGTTATTTGTAAGTCTTTAATAAAGTAAATATAATTGTTCCGGATATCAATTATATCTTTGGAAGAATATAGATTGTGTCGAT
>NZ_LGSU01000200.1 GCF_002260545.1 Hydrocoleum sp. CS-953
GATATTTATAATATGATTGAAAAAAAAGTTATGCCAACAAAATATATTGTGATTAAAGCAGCAAGATTAACATAACACAAAGTATTAAAAAATTTATCAATATTGTTTGGATATTTAATTGTTTTAGCCCCTCAGTTCAAACTCTTAAAAAGATTACTTGTTTGTTATATAGCGTTTCTCAAGCTTATAAGGTACACAAGCTCTTTAATTTCTTTTCTATTCCTGATTCCTCATTGCCTATTCCCTCCATACCTATTCCCTGTTCCCTAAAACAAACGAATTTTGTACCTCACGCTTCTTGGGAATTGCTATAAAAGAGAGTTTTTAGCTGAATTTAGATTTGATAATTTGGTCATCCAAAAACTCAATTTCAAAATCCTTCAAAGGTCGATAATGGCCAATAGGTAAAACTGACTCTCCAGGTAGCTGCAACTTAATTGGGCCAATTGCAGTACGGTGTAATTTGAGTACAGGATATCCCAATTTTTCTGCAACTCTACGAATCTGGCGATTTCTGCCTTCGGAAATAACCACTTCTAAAAGAGTTTGAGAGCTATTAAATTCTTTTAGGACTTTAACCTGAGCTGGTAAAGTTTTTTTACCAAATAAGATGATACCTTGACGCCACAATTTTAAGGTTGATTCCTGGGGATGACCTTCTACCCAGACTTGATAGGTTTTGGGAAGACAATGTTTGGGATGGGTTAAACCATAAGTTACCCGACCATCATTTGTGAGGAGTAATGCTCCTGTAGAATCTGCATCTAAACGTCCTACAGGATGAATACCTTTTCCATTTTGCAGTTCTGTACTTAGGATATCTAAAACTTTACTACGTTTGCTAGGTTCCGAACAAGTTGAAATTACTCCCATAGGTTTATTAAGCAATAAATATATGGGTTCAGGCCGATTTTCTGGCGTGATGAGCAAACCATCTACTTCAATTTTGTCCAAGTCTGGTTTAGCCTTTTCACCTAATTGGACAACTTTACCATTAACCTTTACTCGTCCAGCTATAATCATTTGTTCAGCTTGACGCCGGGAGGCTATTCCCCACTGAGATAATATTTTTTGTAATCTTTCATCCATATTCTTGATTCGCTCGCTTTTAATAATTAGTAAGCAGTCAGCTATTAGTTAGCCTCTTGCCTCCTGCTATGGTACCTCTCGCTTTTTCGTATAGGGAATGCTCCGCATTCATGTCGGCGACAGCCGAAACATGTCGCGGAGCGTTAGCGGAGCTTTGCAGAATGCAAAACAGAGGAGCTGCGCTTTTTCGTATAGGGAATGCTCCGCTTTCCATGTCGGCGACAGCCGAAGTGCGTTTGCGGAGCATTCCGATAGGAAAGCTTTGCAGAATGCAAAACATGTCGCGCAGTGTTATCCTGACAGACTGCTGCCTCTTACAGAGGAGCTTCCTCTTGCAGAGGAGCTGCGCTTTTTCGTATAGGGAATGCTCCGCTTTCCATGTCGCCCAGCGTTAACGGAGTTGTGCGAAGCAAAACACATTCATGTCGGCTAAGAGCCGAAAACAGCTATTTATTTTAGTTCTTAGATAAAAGCTTTATTAATTGAAGTAAATTGAATCTTACTATCAAAGCCAACCTTACTTTAAAGGCTATATTTATTTAGAGCAAGTTCTTAAGATTTGGATATTATTACTTTTTGCGTAGCATTCCGCAGGAAGAGCTGACTGCTAATAGCTGTTTGCGCAGCATTCCGCAGGAAATGCTTACATAATTAGATTACCAGTGAATAATTATTCTCAATTCAGAATAAAAGCAATATGGTAATTTCATTTTAATTATCTGATATAGCAATTCCCAAGAAGCGTGAGGTACAAAATTCGTTTGTTTTAGGGAATAGGTATGGAGGGAACAGGGAACAGGTAACAGGTATGGAGGGAATAGGTATGGAGGGAATAGGTATGGAGGGAATAGGTATGGAGGGAATAGAAAAGAAATTAAAGAGCTTGTGTACCTCATAAGCTTGAGAAACGCTATATTGAATTTATAGACGTAAGCATTCAGCTATTAGCTAGCCTCTTGCAGAGGAACTGCGTTAACAGCTCTCAGCAATAAAAATTAAGTTAGCTATTAGTCATAGCTTCATAACTTATACCAATTTGATAAATGTTTGCTACAAATAATTAGGGGATTTTTTAGGAGTCAGGAGTCAGGAATCAGGAGTTATAATGAATAGCTTAAATACCATTTTTAAGCGGTCAATCATCTTTTATGTCAAAAAGATACCTCCTTTCATTAATGGATAATGGATAATTGATAATTGATAATTGATAATTACCTCTCCCTTTTAGGGAGAGGTAAGAAAAATAAGGACAATATTTATTTTTTCCCCTTGAAAGGGGAGGCTTCAAGGCGTGAATTATCTAATTATTTAATTGTTTAATTATTAATTATTTCGGTA
>NZ_LGSU01000201.1 GCF_002260545.1 Hydrocoleum sp. CS-953
CTTACGCAAAACATGAAAATATACACCACCTGTAGGGGTTAACGGCCGTTAACCCCTACTAGATATAGTGGCTATGCGTAAGTCCTGATGATATTAAAGGTAGACTTCTGCTGTAAAGCAAGAAATAAATTCTTGGAGGATGAAAAAGAATTACCTATGGCACTTTTGAGGATAGTGAGGTACAGTTTAATACTAATCTCTATTCCCTACTCCCTACTCCCTACTCCCTATTCCCTACTCCCTATTCCCTATTCCCTATTCCCTATTCCCTTGTAAAGCAAGAAATAAATTCTTGGAGGATGAAAAAGAATTACCTACGAAACTTTTGAGGATAGTGATATTAAATCCGCTAGTATCGGTGTAAAAAAGTGTAGAAACCGGGTTTATATGAAATACCCTTGTAGGGACGTTGCATAAGGGCGTCCCTACCATCTATCTCCCATAAACCCAGTTTCTTATAATACTCCGAAGCCAACGGATTTGATATGAGGTACAGTTTAATACTAATCTCTATTCCCTATTCCCTAACCTATGATTGATTACATTCGCAATGGCGAAGAAATTTACCGCCAATCTTTTACTATGATTCGCTCTGAAGCAAACCTAGATAGTTTGCCTACCGACTTAGCTCATGTTGCAATAAGACTAATTCACGCCTGTGGAATGACAGATATTGTAGAAGACTTAGCAACTTCACTGGATGCAGTAAAAATAGGTCGCACTGCATTAATTAAGGGCGCACCTATTCTCTGTGATGTTCAAATGGTAGCCAATGGAATTATTCGCCATCGCTTACCTGCCAAGAATGAAGTTATTTGCACCCTCAATTATCCAGAAGTACCAGAAATGGCGCAACAAATTAATAATACTCGCTCGGCGACTGCTGTCGAGTTATGGAAACCTCTGATTCATGGTTCTGTTGTCGCTATTGGCAATGCTCCAACTGCACTGTTTCACTTACTAGAATTGTTAGATGAGGGGATGGCAAAACCTGCCCTGATTTTAGGTTTTCCTGTAGGGTTTGTCGGTGCAGCAGAGTCAAAAGCCGAACTGGCAAGCAATAGTCGAGGCGTTCCATTTATCACACTGCATGGACGACGCGGAGGAAGTGCTATAGCTGCTGCTGCGGTAAATGCTTTAGCAAAGGAAAGTGAGGTNCACTTACTAGAATTGTTAGATGAGGGGATGGCAAAACCTGCCCTGATTTTAGGTTTTCCTGTAGGGTTTGTCGGTGCAGCAGAGTCAAAAGCCGAACTGGCAAGCAATAGTCGAGGCGTTCCATTTATCACACTGCATGGACGACGCGGAGGAAGTGCTATAGCTGCTGCTGCGGTAAATGCTTTAGCAAAGGAAAGTGAGGTATAGCGCTACGCGCAAGTCAGAAGTCAGAAGTAATTCGTGACTAACTTTGAGAATTTATAAATGTCCTAACTAATTAACTTAGTCCTATATACCTTTAAGCATTTCCGTGCCGGAATGCTCCGCAAATACCATTCAGCTCAAGTCAAAACTATTGGTTTTAAAAGATTTCAATTTTATTAAAATCCTAACACTTTTTCGTAGTGCTATATAATATTATATTTTGGCAAAATCTCTAGAAAGTTTAGAAAATAAAACAGTTATAATTACGTTCATAGTTGGGCTTTATGTCAAATTCGGATGATTAGTTATTGTAAGTCATTGGGACTGGAACGGAGTGGAAGGTTTGCGGAGCATTCCGGAACGGATAGCAATCTCGTGAAACCCCTGAGATTGCTTCCTATGCTAGTAGTAACCATTTTTCAGCCGGATTATATATTACAAAAATATATTGGGGAGGGACTAAAACCTAACTACAAACACAAACAAACTTTTTTCAAACTGGTATAATTCAGGAATGACAAAATTAGGAAAACTATATGGATTAGGTATTGGACCGGGAGATCCAGAGTTACTGACTCTCAAAGCACACCGCATTTTAACTACTGTTCCAGTAATTGCTTACCCTATCTCAGAAAATGGCAAATCTTTGGCACGGGCGATCGCTGCTGAGTTTATTCGTTCTGACCAAATTGAAATTCCTATGTCTTTGCCTTTTAGTTTTAAAGAATCATCCCAACCCTATTATGATAAAGCTGCGGAACAGATTGGCGAATATCTAAAAGTTGGGCAAGATGTGGCGGTTTTATGTGAGGGGGAACCGATGTTATATGGGTCATTTATGTATGTTTTTCAGCGACTTTCGGGGCAGTTTCCCACGGAAGTTGTACCGGGAATTTCCTCAACAATGGCAAGTGCTGCCATGCTCGGTGTGCCAATTACTTACCGCAACGATGTCTTGAGTATTATCCCCGCTACTTTGGATGAGATTAAGTTACGCGATCGCCTTACTGTTGCTGATGCAATGGTAATTATCAAATTAGGCAGACATTTTACCAAAGTCTGCAAGAT
>NZ_LGSU01000202.1 GCF_002260545.1 Hydrocoleum sp. CS-953
AAAAGATAAAGATAAAAATCTATCTTTAGAGCAAGTAAAAAATCCGGATATTTTACCTGAAGAAATTGTTGAAGAAGGAAGAAGGAAGAAGGAAGAAGGAAGAGGGAAAAAGTGGATGGATACTCAAACCTCAACCAATTTTAAACACTCTGTAGACAACAGGCTATTCAACCCAAAAGATAAAGATAAAAATCCATCTTTAGAGCAGCTAGAAAATCAGGATATTTTGCCTGAAGAAATTATTCAAGAATTAGTAAATCAAGCAGAAGCAATTGAAGAATTTTTTCATGGTTTGCCTCAAGATATTGAATGGTGTTGGGATGGGGAAAAAGTTTGGATTTTGCAAAGTCGTCCGATTACTAATTTGAGACCTATCTGGACGCGAACTATTGCAGCAGAGGTAATTCCCGGAGCAATTCATCCTTTAACTTGGTCGATAAATCGTCCTCTGACTTGTGGGGTTTGGGGAGAAATTTTTACAATTGTTTTAGGGGAAAAGGTAGCAAATTTAGATTTTACTGAGACGGCAACTTTACTCGGTTCCCATGCTTATTTTAATGCTACTTTGTTAGGGGAAATTTTTAGAATGATGGGTTTGCCGGAGCAGGGTTTAGAGTTTTTATTACGAGGGCAAAAAATGGGAAAACCTCCTTTAAGAAAAGTTTGGTCTGCTTTGCCTGGTTTATGGCGTTTGATTCAAAAAGAAATAGCGGTTGATAATGAGTTTGAGCGTGACTATCATCAAATTTTTGTTCCTGCTTTAGAAAGTTTAGAGAATAATTTTAAACAGAATTCGTCTCAGTCTTTATCAGAATTATTAGATATAGCGGAAAGAATTCAGATATCGTTAATACCAATTACTTTTTATAATATTTTGGGTCCGATAGGTTTGGCAATTAGGCGATCGCTGTTTAGTATTTCTGAGGAATGGTTGCCTACTGATACTGCTCCAGAAATTGTTTCGATTCGAGAATTACAACAGTTGGCAGTTAAGTTAAAAATGACAACTAATTCTGATGGGGAAATAGAGGCAGAGTTTGATAAAAATCGGGAATTACAAAAGGAGTTTCAGCAATGGTTAGAAAGTTATGGTTATTTGAGTGAGGTTGGTACGGATATTTCTGTGGCAACTTGGGGAGAAAAGCCAGATAATTTTCGTGACTTATTATTTGCAATGGCTCAGAATCAGTTATCAGTTAACAGTTATCAGTTATCAGTCAATACAGTAAATTCTTTAAATTTGTGGCAGAGGTGGCGACTGGCGCAATGTGCAAAGCGTGCAAGAACTAAAGGTAAAATTGCTGAAGTTTATGGAAAACTTTTAGCTTATTTACGACAGACGTTTTTGGCAATAGAAAAATATGGATTAGAAGTAGGAATTTTTGAGCAAAAAGGAGATATTTTTTATTTGGAATTTGCGGAAATTCGCCAATGGATTTTATCAAAAGAAAAAAATCAAGAAGGTAGTGTAGGTTGGCTTGAAGGAGAAAACTCAACAAAAAGATGCTCCCTAAACCCCCTTGAGAAGGAGGGAATGACAGAATCTTCTGTAGGTTGGGTTGACGAAGGAAACCCAACAAATACTATAGGAGTTGAAGAATATGAGGAAATGTTTGAGGATCTATTCCCCCTAACTCCCCTTGATATCTCCCCAACTCCGCAACTCCCCAGCCCCCCGCAACTCAAACAACTTATCCGTCAAAGAAAGGAACAGTTGGAAAAAGATGGCGATCGCCAAGTTCCCTCGGTAGTTTATGGGAATGTATTACCTCAAGAAAGTAGGGAAACTTTCTCTAGTGAGGAAAATGTTTCTATTTTACAAGGGATACCAGGAAGTGTTGGTTGTGTGGAAGGTTATGTCAAGATTTGTCGGAGTTTAGAGGTAAATCTTGCTGAGTCGGAAAATCTAATTATAGTTGTGCCTTATACGGATGCTGGTTGGGCACCTTTGTTGTTGAAGGCAAAAGGTATTATTGCTGAGGTGGGGGGGCAGTTATCCCACGGAGCTATTATTGCGCGGGAGTATGGTATTCCAGCAGTAATGAATATTTCTGGAGCGATGACTCGTTTACAAGATGGGCAAAAAGTTAGGGTAGATGGATATCGGGGAACAGTGGAATTATTATCTTAGATAATTGAGATAATTAGCATTTACTGTAATGTTATGCAAAAGCATTCATCTTTATAGCAGTACGTTTTTTTGCTTAGGCAGTAAATCTTGCTCAAACTCACTGATATATTACTTTTAAATATTGCCCCTGTTCGTTAGGAGACATTTTTATGATAACCACTTTATGATAACCACCATTGCCAAAACAATACATTTCTAATTGATTGTTTTTGATGATATATAGAAGCCCTAAGCGTATCTTGGGCTTTGTTGCGAGTTTTTGGCTCAGTCCTCAGTCCTCGTAGGGGCGTTTTCCTGACG
>NZ_LGSU01000203.1 GCF_002260545.1 Hydrocoleum sp. CS-953
GCAAAATAGGGAGAAATTTTCCACAGAAACAAAAGATGTAACTGCCAACTCCTGCTATTCCGAAAAAGACTCAGACTTCCTCTCGCTCCCGGAGCAAAATAGGGAGAAATTTTCCACAGAAACAAAAGATGTAACTGCCAACTCCTGCTATTCCGAAAAAGACTCAGACTTCCTCTCGCTCCCGGAGCTAAATGAAGAGAAATTTGAAAATGATGAAAATACTAGATTTGCCAAATTAATTACTAATATAGATGGTTATCTTTGCGAATTAAAAGAAGCACAAATTCGTGATGGTTTACATATATTTGGTCAATCTCCTCAAGGTCAAAAACTACGAGATTTAATCATAGCGATCGCTCGTCATCCTAGTACCACTCGTTTAGGTTTAACTCGCGCTTTAGCTAAAGATTTAAACTTAGACTTCGACCCTCTCACCGATGATTTTTCTACAATTATTAATCATAACTTATTAATAGATGGAAAATCTTGTTGTACCCTGGGTGATGCTGTGGAATTACTCGAACAAAAAGCAGCTAATTTAGTCGAAAATTTAATTAACCAAAATCAGATTAATTCTCCCTTCCCACAGACAAATAAAGAATTAGAATGGATTCGCCAAAATCTCCTACCTTCTCTGCAAAAAACAGACCAAGAAATTACCAACTTATTAATAGGATTAGATGGCAAATATATCCCCAGTGGTTCGTCTGGCGCTCCGACAAGAGGTAGAGCAGATGTTTTACCTACAGGTCGGAATTTTTACTCCGTAGATATTCGTGCCATTCCGACAGAAACTGCTTGGAGAATAGGGCAGTTAGCAGCAGAAAATTTAATCGAAAGATACACTCAAGAAAATGGCGAATATCCTCAAACTTTAGGGTTATCAATATGGGGAACTTCTACCATGCGAACTGGTGGAGATGATATTGCCGAAGCACTTGCTTTATTAGGAGTAAAACCAGTCTGGGATAGACCTTCTCGAAGAGTTATCGACTTTGAAATTTTGCCAGTTTCAATATTAGGAAGACCTCGTGTAGATGTAACTTTGAGAATTTCTGGTTTCTTCCGCGATGCTTTTCCTAATATTATCGATCTATTCGATCAAGCTGTTATTGCTGTAGCGAATTTAGATGAAGCAGAAACAGACAATCCTTTGGCTGCTCAAGTAAAAAAAGAAGTCAAATATTGGCAAGAATTAGGGTTGACTGAAGTTCAGGCAAAAGCACGTTCTCAATATAGAATATTCGGCTCTAAACCAGGAGCTTATGGTGCAGGTTTACAAGGTTTAATTGAATCTCAAAATTGGCAAGATGATCGAGATTTAGCTAGAGCTTATATTAATTGGAGCAGTTATGCTTATACAGGAATTAATAATAGTTATAACCAGGAAGCAAAGGCGGTAAATTCTCCCGAAGCATTTTCCCAACGTCTCGAACAAATGCAGATAGTTTTGCATAATCAAGACAATAGAGAACATGACTTATTAGACTCAGATGATTATTATCAATTTCAAGGAGGAATGACTGTTGCAGTTCGTGCTTTAACTGGCAAAAATCCTCATACTTATTTTGGGGATAATTCTATGCCAGAAAATCCTAAAGTTAGACAATTAAAAGAACAAATTGCTAGGGTTTATCGTTCGCGAGTTGTTAACCCTAAATGGATAGCTGGAGTCATGCGTCATGGTTATAAAGGAGCTTTTGAAATGGCAGCTACAATAGATTATTTATTTGCTTATGATGCGACGGCAAAATGTGTAGAAGATTTTATGTATCAAGGAGTAGCTGAAGCTTATCTTTTTGAGAAGAATGTACAGTCATTTATTCAAGCAAAAAATCCTTGGGTATTGCGAGATATGGCAGAAAGATTATTAGAAGCAAATCAACGAAATTTATGGCAATCAGCTAATCAAAAAACTTTGGAAAAATTGAGGGCGATCGCTCTCGAAGCAGAAGGAANTCATTTATTCAAGCAAAAAATCCTTGGGTATTGCGAGATATGGCAGAAAGATTATTAGAAGCAAATCAACGAAATTTATGGCAATCAGCTAATCAAAAAACTTTGGAAAAATTGAGGGCGATCGCTCTCGAAGCAGAAGGAATAATTGAAGCTAATACTTAATAATAAAATCTTAGATAGTAGGCAAATATTCAAAATTATAGACTCGTCTGACAAACAGATATATTTGCCGACTATACTAATTATGAGTATTTCAATAATTAATAATTAACAATTACCTCTTCTTGAAAATAAGAGGATTGGTTAAAAGGGAAATTTTTTCTTTTTTTCTCCATGAATGGAGAGGCTTTATAGCCATTTTTTGGGTAATTATAATTGCTAAATGTGTGGCATATTTGATGTATCAAAGAGTAGCAAAAGCTGAGATTTTTGATGAAAATGTACAATCATTTATTCAAGCAAAAAATCCTTGGG
>NZ_LGSU01000204.1 GCF_002260545.1 Hydrocoleum sp. CS-953
GTGATTTCCTACGGAATGCTCCTAATTACGCGAATCACCCGTACAAAAGTTAAAAGTTAAAAGTAATCTCTGACTGAGTTTACCGAAAAATCAAGGTATAAAGCCTCTATTTCAAGAGAGAAAAGTGCTCTTGAATTTCCTTATATTCAATTCCGTTACGGTTTTCCTTGAGGTAATTATCCATTATCCATTATCCATTATCCATTAATGAAAGGATTTCTCAACGTCCCCGCCCTAAATGCGTAGTGCTATAAAACTCAAAATTCGCTAGTACAACTTCAAACATAATCATAATATGTCGAAATTGTCTAGCGAACTAAGTAAAGCTTTAACTCTTACCATTAATTAACCAAAACGTAGAGCATAGTCATCAGAACTTACTGCAAAAATGTTATTTTGAACATCTTCTATAGAAGTTTCTTCAACTACACCTAATATAAAGCCACTATCAAGCAGTCTAATTACAGCATCTCCATCAATTAATTCATAGTCTAAACCTTCAGAAGGAGTAAACTCAGCAATTATAATAATTCGATCGCTATCTGTGACAGTAAAATCAGTAATTCTGTTAGCTTGGTCTATTTCTTCTACTTCATCCATTTCAACAATCTCAGTTCGCAGAATAAAACTATCTGCATCTGCACCACCTGTCAGAATATCAGCACCATAATCGCCAATTAGATAATCATCTCCGACTCCACCTATTAATTCATCATCTCCTTTTCCACCTCGTAACCAGTCATTACCCTCTAAACCAGAAAGGGTATCATTACCTTGATTTCCACTGATGACGTCATTACCATCACTACCTAATATCTCATCATCACCTTCTAAACCCATCATTACTGAGGAATCATCAACTTGACTTATTTCAAGTATATCGTCACTATCGGTGGGTTCATTTCCATCATCTTCAGCACTACTACTAGCTACTTCATCACCCTCATCATCATTTTCATCTGTTTCTTCATCGCTTGTTTCTTCATCCGTTTCTTCATCCGTTTCTGAGTCTTCATCTCCTTCATCACTAACTTCTTCATCAATAGTTTGTGTCACTTGACTAGCGACTAACTCTGTATCTATAGTTTCCTCAATTTCTGGAGTGCTATCCTCAGTATTATTCTCAGAGTCGTCATCCATTGAAACAAGATAGTTTANCATCATTTTCATCTGTTTCTTCATCGCTTGTTTCTTCATCCGTTTCTTCATCCGTTTCTGAGTCTTCATCTCCTTCATCACTAACTTCTTCATCAATAGTTTGTGTCACTTGACTAGCGACTAACTCTGTATCTATAGTTTCCTCAATTTCTGGAGTGCTATCCTCAGTATTATTCTCAGAGTCGTCATCCATTGAAACAAGATAGTTTACCTTATTTGCGCCATCCTGGTTAGCATATTCATTCAGCAAATCAGAATCAGTAACAATCTCTGATACCCTACTAGGAATATTTCCCTCTACTACCCTAGCTATGAGAATGCGATCGCCTTCTCGAATATCTTGTACAAAATCAAAATTCTCAGTTACTTCACCAAATACTGAATAAGCACCGTCTAATTGGTTGCTGATATCTTCTAAGGCGAAATAAAACTGTGAAGAAGCTGTATCTAATACGGAAGTACGAGCCATAGCTATTACCCCTGCTTCATGGGATAAAGCCACAGGTTCATCAACTATCTCGTTATAGACAATTTCTCCTGTCTCTGCAACTTCAATTTCCAGAGGTATTTCTCTTTCCTCACCTGTTTCTGGGTCAATATAACCCCCCGTACCTAAATCGTCAATAGGAAAATCAGGGTCTCGACCTAGGGGGTCTCCACCTTGAACAACAAACCCTTCTACAAATCGGTGGAATGCCAGAGAATCATAGACATTTTGCTCTACCAAGTCAGCAAAGTTTGCTGCTGTTACTGGAGCGCTTGAGGAATTAAGTTGAATGGTAATTTTTTCTTTTTCACCAGTTTCCTCTTGAGTCTCAGAATCTTCCTCTTGAGTCTCAGTATCTTCAGCTTGAGCCTCAGAATCTTCTTCTTGAGTCTCAGTATCTTCAGCTTGAGTCTCAGAATCTTCTTCTTGAGTCTCAGTATCTTCAGCTTGTGATACCTTCTCTACTACCATTTCCACTACCACAGGCTCCCCTTCTTCTTGGTCTCTCAGGTCAGGTAAGCCCAGTTGTTCTAAAAACTCTTGTGTCTCGTCCATTAGTTGATTAAGTCCTTAATTGTGCGTAATTTTTAACTTTATTATATTCGATTCCTAATTTAACTGCCGATAAAATCCTAATTAAATTAAGGACAAAACTCTTTAAAAATGGAATTTTACCCTCTTTTTATAATTATTTATAGCTTGAAGCTTTAAGCATTGAGCTATTAGCTCAACTCAAAACTATCCCTGGCAAAGGATTTCAATCTTATTAATGTATTACCACTTTTTTTT
>NZ_LGSU01000205.1 GCF_002260545.1 Hydrocoleum sp. CS-953
GCCAATTTCTGCTTGAACCATTTTACCTTATTTCCCAACAACTCTAATACTTGCAGTATACTATGATCACCAGGGTTTATTGGCCAATTTGGCAGGTTTTTGTGAATTGGAGATTAGACTCGTCCAAAATATAATCTAGGCACAAAAAAGCTGAATAACAACTCTTATTCCCCAGGGAGTAAAATAACAGACTTTTGATAGCTGAGTCTTCTTACGTTATATGAAATGTTTTTGAACCATAGCATTGAAGGCATGAGATATTCGTTTAAGGTGAGGCTCAGTGTAAGGAAAATTCTTAGCATGATCGAAATTGTGCCGCATCGCAGCATTCAGTTCAAAAATGAATAATGTTCCATCTGGAAGGATTGTCAAATCAATTCCGAAAAAATCCAAGCCCACTAAATCTCGAATTTGATAGAGTTTGTTAAAGTTTTCAGCACCAAAATAACTATACGGGTCACCCAGAAAGGATTTTTCTGCTGCTTGCATCCATTCAAATTTGTTCATGACATTATAGCGATCGCCGGAATGAGTATTCCACGAATCATTAAATAAATGAGCAACAGGATAAAAGTTACCATNATTCCGAAAAAATCCAAGCCCACTAAATCTCGAATTTGATAGAGTTTGTTAAAGTTTTCAGCACCAAAATAACTATACGGGTCACCCAGAAAGGATTTTTCTGCTGCTTGCATCCATTCAAATTTGTTCATGACATTATAGCGATCGCCGGAATGAGTATTCCACGAATCATTAAATAAATGAGCAACAGGATAAAAGTTACCATCGATAAAAAATACCCGCGTTTTATTAAATATCCCTTGCTGATTCCGGCAATCTTTGAATTGGATTACATAATAATCTTGATTAATCGGACTGTTTTCAAAATGGGAACGAAGGGCTGCTTCGCTATGGACCAGACCAACAGTTTGGCCAGTTTGTGAACCCACTTGACGAACAATGATGGGAAACACAAAACCCCAACCGAAGATATCTTTAACCATTGCATCAATCGAAGTTCCATCCCACCACAAACGTTCAGTTTTGGGAAATTGAACACCAGGAATAAGATTAAGACGCAAACTGTTGCGTTCACGGCTGGTTTCAAGAACACGACGAGGATGATTAATTAGGGGTATATTGGGATAGCGATCGACGAATCGAGCAGTCGTGAGTAAAGATGCTCGTTTGGAATCAGGACAGGCAATTGTATTGAGAATCAGGTTAAACTCAGGAAGATTATCAACCATGTCAATATTGTTT
Organism: Hydrocoleum sp. CS-953; assembly: GCF_002260545.1. GTDB lineage: Bacteria > Cyanobacteriota > Cyanobacteriia > Cyanobacteriales > Microcoleaceae > Trichodesmium. The sequence goes on from NZ_LGSU01000205.1 coordinate 1,264, forward strand.
TCAAAGATATTCAGAATCACCAGATTATACTTAGATTTATTGACTAAATTCCGAATAGAAAAATGACCGCCCCGTAAGAGTTTTTGATAAGTGCCGTCACCTTGTTCTAGAATCTGATAAGCCGATCCCTCAAATCCTCGCATTCTCAAAATCGTTGGTTTTTGTGGATCATATCTCCCCTGTACNATTATCAACCATGTCAATATTGTTTTCAAAGATATTCAGAATCACCAGATTATACTTAGATTTATTGACTAAATTCCGAATAGAAAAATGACCGCCCCGTAAGAGTTTTTGATAAGTGCCGTCACCTTGTTCTAGAATCTGATAAGCCGATCCCTCAAATCCTCGCATTCTCAAAATCGTTGGTTTTTGTGGATCATATCTCCCCTGTACGATGTAGGGATGACGTTGCGTCACTTCAATTAGGGCGTTTTTGGCTTCCGTATTGTTGCCCAATTGATGCGCTAAACTGGAGAGTGCAAGCCGACTGTCGTAGCCGTTCGGATCGATCGCAACACATTGACGAAAAATGGCGATAGCTTCAGTAAACTGTCCTGTCAGAAGTAGAAAATGACCATAGGCATTGAGAACATCAGGATTCTTTGGTGCGAGTTCTGATGCACGTTGGTAATGTTTGAGTGCCTGATCGAAACAACGCTCACGCTGAAGTTTAACCGCTGATGCCAAATGACTCTTCACATCCTCTGGGTGCTGTTGTAAGTTGTCCGCACTAGGCTTTGGTTTGGAAAGCAGTAGTGAGTTGCTGCTGTTCATTTGAACTGGAGGCTCTGATGTGGTTTTGGTAGCGCCAGTTCCTAAACCAGGGATATGTAAGCGAACCCGATAAAGCAAGCGATCGCTTGCCTCTGAAAATCCCGTGCGCCCATGCAACACTTGGTGATTGTGCATCAACACAACTTGTCCAGTTTTGAGATGAAATTTATCGAATAAGTCTGTTTGACTCAGTAAAGCATCCAGTGCATTGATTGCAGATTGATGCTTCTCGGATAAGGGTGGCAACCCATCTGCTAACATCCGATCAATTTGAGAGCCATAGTATCGAATTTGAGGATAATCTGAAGTCCCAGAAATAATTGGATATGTCTCTTTTCCAAAGGGATAAACTGCATCTCGCAACAGTGTAACGACTTCATCATCAAGATGCTGCAAAATG
>NZ_LGSU01000206.1 GCF_002260545.1 Hydrocoleum sp. CS-953
GGAGTAGGGAGTAGGGGAGTAGGGGAGAATAATTGATGATTTATGTACGATAATTGATTTTATTTTTGATTATCACCAGATGTCTATTTGTAACACAGGCTTCGGTGCCTGTAACAAGCAGGATGCTTGTGTTACCAAAAATTTTGTACCTCACTAACTCCGAAATTGCTGTAAAAGTACCTTTTTCACCCATCCTCTATAACCATCTCCCCATCTCCCCATCTCCCCAAAAGGATACTCTATAAACCGAATTTATTATCACATCTTCTTTTTATTTGCTTTCTGCTTGCGTCTGTGACTAGCAATACGCGCTGCACCCTCTATGGGACCCCCAGCAATAGGAATGACCTGATACTTACGCTCTTCTTCCAGAGTTTTCAGTTTTGTATAATCAACCCAGTGAATACAATTAACAGGACAAGTGTCGATCGCTTCTTGGATTAAGTCTTCAGAGTCGCCATCTTGTTGAAAAACACGCGCTCGCCCATAGTCTGGTTCTATATAGAAAGTATTATGAGCAACATGACCACAGTGTTTACAACCGATACAGGTAATTTCATCAACGTAAACCCCTTTTTGTCGCAACACTCCACCAAGTTCGGGTTCAAAACCAGAACGTTCAGGAGCATCCCGTAATATCCCACCAAGTTCAGGTTCAAAACCAGAACGTTCTGTGTTATCTTCAGGGGAGGATGGAGGAAAATCTAACATTTTGTTAAAAAGTAGTAAATATTATCTATAATTTGTAGGTTGGGTTGAGGAACGAAACCCAACAAACCCTGCTAGTTACCTATTGTAATTATTTTAGTCAAGGTATAGGTTTAGGTTGGGTTAACCAACATTACCCCAGCTTATCTACAGGATAAACCCAATAAACCCTGCTAGTTACCTATTGTAATTATTTTGGTCACGGTATAGTTTCTGCTCTACCATAACTATGCAAAATTACCCAAACATTTAGATATTTTGGGTTATGCTGACGCTAAACTCTACCTACTGGAGTTGAAAAATCTAATCTGCTGCGTTAATATATTTCGTTTAATGTCTTTAGATATGTTGGGTTACGCTGGCGCTAAACCCAACCTACTGGAGTTGACAAATCTAATATGGTGCGTTACGACATCTTGTTTAATGTCTCTGACAGTAAGTAATTTTAGCTGTCTAACGCACCCTACTGGACTAATTGCTGACTGCTGTTTAAGCACTCCAACGTTGAACAACTAGACGAACAGATCCATCCTTATTTTTTTGCTGTTCGGTAACCTGAAATCCTTGTTTAGCAGTTTCATTAACTACTGTATGGAAAGCATAGCGCTGAGTCACCATATTAATAAAGCGATCTACAGATGATGCTTGTTGCCAGAATTGTAGATCGGCAACCAGCTCATATTGATTACCATTCCAGGCAAACCCTAAGTCATACCCATTATTTTGTTCTATGACCACTTCAGCAGTGCTAGTTTGTCCGCGATAACCCCGGACTTCTGTTGGACCTGATTTCCAGTCAATACCTAAATCTGTTAGAGCAGACTGCAAAGACTTCAGATTACGAATTTGAGTTTTGATTTGACTAAAGTGTGACATAGTAATTCTAAGAGAAATAAACTGAACTCAACAAGAAAAAAAATTTTAGTAACTGCTAAAAGAAGAAACCTGCGTTGTAGCAGTATCAGACTGATGCTGCTGTTGGGCAAAGTATTCAGAAGTTGACTCTTGAGTTAAGACAATACCTAACTCAGATTCAATTGCAGCAGTTACTTCTGTACAGGATGCACCGACAATACCAGTAACTTTTTCCTGTACCCGACCATCTGGATGAATGATGAACTCTAAAGTTTCCATGTTCATAGATCAATAATGAACAGTTATCGAAATATACAAAGATACCAATTTTTTCAAAGTGATATCTGCTGAAGTTGCTTCTTGATTGTTTAAATGACTTGCCTTTAATCTAAATCAATTTTTACTAATCGATAGACAAAGAATCATTTCTTAACAAAAGTTATTATAATCCGAAACATTAAATCAGTTATTTGTTAAGTTTGGCGTATATTTTTCTAACCGTCAAGATAATGGACCAAGATACGAGGAAATATGGGATCAAGAAGATAGCCTAGTAAGTCATGTCACAAAACTTCAAACTAAAAGTTATTGACAAATATCACTTAGGCTGTTATAGAAAATATTTCTACCTGATATTTCTGATCCAATAGAGTTTTTGGGATTGGTCGCTCAAGTATCCGTTGAAAATACAAATGATTTTCTACGTTAAGCTGATATATCGCAGTTGCCATGACTGTTAGAACTTATCGAATAGCTGTTTGCGTAGAACAACCTAGGAGAACCAATAAAATATCAGTAATTAATCTTATCTCCCAGATAACTAAAGCCTTCTTTGTTCTTCTCTCTTCCTTTAGAATAAAGGCTCAATATCTTATCT
>NZ_LGSU01000207.1 GCF_002260545.1 Hydrocoleum sp. CS-953
TCAAAATGGTAACTTTTTGAGTTTTATAGCACTACGCGAATAGAGAATAGGGAATAGGGAATAGTAAACTGTCAAAAGATTTTTAGTATNGAGTTTTATAGCACTACGCGAATAGAGAATAGGGAATAGGGAATAGTAAACTGTCAAAAGATTTTTAGTATACGGAAAAGTTCCGCTAACAGGATTTAGAAATGTCCTAATCTTTTCAAAATGCTAACTTTTTGAGTTTTATAGAACTACGCGAATAGGGAATAGGAAATAGTAAACTGTCAAAGGATTTTTCGTATAGGGAAAAGCTCCGCTAACAGGATTTAGAAATGTCCGCGCTCTTTGCTTCGACTGCTATATAGACAGAAAAGTTCTAACTTTTTTCGCTCCTTAAAAGGTAAGCCTTTATCTGTAAATTTTCTGGGAGTTAATTAGCAAAAATCAAGTACCTAGACATAATTCAGAAATATTAATGATTTGGCAGAAGAAAGAATTTTTCAGCAAACCTTAAATAGTGATTGGGGTATCAACATAAATATTTGGTTCTTGCATCTTAAACTCTATGCCAAATTTTTTCAGTTGCTTAGAAAAATTCTGATTTGCAACTTCCAATAGTTGCTTCCTTAGTTGAATAGAATTTTCACTAGAACCAAGAATAAAAAATGTCATCCTGGCACGACTTTTATTCATAGCTTCATGGTCAAATATAGTTATTTTCATACTACCTGGTTCCATTCCCAATAAGGAATCTTTACTATTTCTAGCGACTTGTTGAACAACAGCTTCTTCCTGTTCTGTAAGTTTCTTAGTAAAGTCTAAATATAATAAAACCATCACTTTTTTACCACGGGTAATATTCTCTATTGCCGTATCAGCTAATTTATTATTGGGAATAATATATAGAGTACCTGTAGCTGCTACCCTAACTTTAGTAGAACGTAAACCAATAGATTCTACTCTGCCGTAAATATCGCCACCTCCCAATGAGCAACGAATATAATCTCCCGGAATAAAAGGACGGTCTAAAAATAAAACTATCGTACCAAACAATTGCTCTAAGGTTTTGGAAGCTGAAAAACTAATAGCTATTCCACCAATAGATACACTAGCTAACAAACCTGTTAATGGAAACTTTTGACTTTGAGCATAGCTGACTAATCCCACAAATCCAATTAGTATATTTGCTACAGTCTCAAATACTAACAGTAACTCATTTTCTAAACCTGATTTAGAAATAATTTTAACCCCATATATTCTAATAAGTTGACGAAATATCCTAGAGGCTAACCATCCCAGACTAGCAACTACAGAAAAAACTATTAGTGGATGAAATAATTTGTAGAATTGTTGATAATCTATTAACCAAGCTGAGGATAGAGAAATTAATAGACAAGTTCCTGCAAGTTNATCCTAGAGGCTAACCATCCCAGACTAGCAACTACAGAAAAAACTATTAGTGGATGAAATAATTTGTAGAATTGTTGATAATCTATTAACCAAGCTGAGGATAGAGAAATTAATAGACAAGTTCCTGCAAGTTGAAAAGGTTTTTTTAGTGGATGAAGAAAATTATTGGTAATTTCTTGCCTTGCACCTGGGATAAAATTTTTAATAACTATACTCAGCATTGCTGATGTGTATTTTCCTATGAATATTGCTCCCAAAGCAAAGACAAGGAAAATCAAATAATTAGGAATGCTAGTAGCATCCAAAGAAATAAATATCTGATTTACTTNCTCATCTTGAGGTGGGCTTCCCACTTAGATGCTTTCAGCGGTTATCCGCTCCGCACTTGGCTACCCTGCGTTTACCGTTGGCACGATAAAAAATACATCCGAAAACCATTAATTATGCTTCGTGAAAACTAATTTATACTTGACTCTTTTTCCGTAAGCATTCAGCAGTCAGCTATATTACTTTTAAAGCAGGGAAAAGCAATTGGGAGATTTCCAAGAATGAGTATGAAAATGTGGTAGAAGTTAAATAAATACTTACTTAATTTATAAACCTTGCCCTAAAAAGCAAGGTCTATAAAAAGCTGTTTGCGCAGCATTCCGCAGGAAATGCTTACCTTTTTCCTAAACTTTCTAACACTTAAAACGTACCACCGAATATATTTTTTCAAGAGACATAACTTTCCATAAGTGAAATTTTGTATGTCAGCATTCAGTCATCAACTATCAGCTATTGTTTTAGGTTTTAGGTTTAAACAAGACCCTTAAGACGTAAGCATTCAGCCGTCAGCTATCACCAATCAGCTATTGCTTTTAGTGGAGCATAAAAGCTTTATTTAGGGTTTGCTGATTAAATATCAAAGCATTGACAGATAAAGGTATTAGCCTTTTTGAGTCTGAAATACCTTGGTTTTCAGCCCTTCAGCCTCAAAAACTTACGATATTGGGGTGACGCGAGGCAGAAAAATCACTCTTGCTATACTTTCTGACTACCTTCTCTATAACT
>NZ_LGSU01000208.1 GCF_002260545.1 Hydrocoleum sp. CS-953
CATATATAGACTCATCGACTTGATTTCTTCCTTCTTCCTTCTTCCCTCTTCCTTCTTCCTTCTAATGATAAGGTATGAAACTATGATTAGTAACTCTTTAAATTACATAACTGCAAAAAAAAACCTTAACTGAATTGTATTGATATATAGACTCATCGACTTGATTTCTTCCTTCTTCCTTCTTCCCTCTTCCTTCTTCCTTCTTCCTTCTTCCTTCTTCCTTCTTCCTTCTAATGATGATGAAAATATCTAGTAAAACCTTCTCCATAAATCTCACTCAAATTATTCTCATTCAAAGTAACACTAGGTTTACCATGACATAATATACGACGATTAATACAAATAACCTGGTCGCAATAACGACTCACCATATCTAAATCGTGGGAAACCTGAAGAATAGAAAAACCATTTTCTGTCTGTAAATTTGTCAATAATTCAGAAAATTCTGCTTCTCCTGTTGCATCTATACCAGCCATAACTTCATCTAATATTAATAACTGTCGAGGTTGCACTAAACAATATGCTAATAAAACCCGTTTTAACTCCCCTCCACTTAAACTTCCTATTCGTTGTTTACGATGATTTTGTAACTTAACTTTTAGCAAAGCTTTTTCCACAGAAATAACTTTTTCCCGCGACTTCATAAAACTGCTTTGAGGCAAACCCAAACCAACTAATTCAGCTACAGTTAATGGAAAACTTCGGTCAAAAATTAACTTCTGGGGAATATAACCAACTTGATGCCAATATTTTCCTAAATCTTTTATTTGTTTACCAAGAATTTCTATATCACCAGACTCATAAGGAATTAAACCTAATATTGCTTGAATTAATGTACTTTTTCCCGCGCCATTAGCTCCAATTATTGCCGTATTACTGCCAGGAAAAACTTTAAATGATACAGATTCTACTGCTTTATATTTGCCTCTTACTACTGTCAGGTTTTGTACATCAACTACAGGGAATTTTTTCTTTATTTCTACTACATTCACGGACAAACTTCCTCCAAACTTTTTCAATTATTTCTCATTTCATAGGGGAACCTAGAAACCCGGTTTCTTCAAGAAACCGGGTTTCTGATTTCTCATAAAAACCGGGTTTCTTTTTTATCGGACAAACCCGGTTTCTTTGCAATATTACTTTATTTACAAGCTTCCTCTAAAATTTTGAGATTATTTCTCATCGCTTTAAAATAATGTTCTGGGTCTGACGAACCACTTTCAAGGGGGTCTAATGCTTTGACTTGTAACCCATTATCTTTAGCAATTTGCTCCACTCGACTATCATTGTATCCTACTTCCGCAAGTAAACTTTTGACTTGATATTTTTTAGCTGTATCTATTACTCTTTTAATATCTCTAGGTGTAATATTATCTTCTGGCAATTCTACTATTGCCATTTGTTGTAAATTATAGCGTTTTGCCAGATAGGGATAAGCATCGTGAAAAGCAATAAATTTACATCCTTGAAAAGGAGCTAAACGAGTTTTAAATTCTTGGTCAAGTTGCTGTAATTTTTGCAAATAAACATTAGCATTTGACTGATAAGTAGCTGTATTATTAGGGTCAGCTTTAATTAAACCATCCCGAATATTTTTGACTTGTTGTTGTGCTAAAACTGGGTCTAACCAAACATGAGGGTTTCCCTCTTCGTGACTGTGGTGGTGGTGGTGGTGGTGGTCATGGTCGTGATCATGGTCGTCGTGGTCATCCTCCTTTTCTTCTATAGGTTCAATATTTTGACTAGCATCAATTTCTTGTAGTTGAGAGTTACCAGCAGAATCAACTAATTTCTCTAAAAATTCTTCAAAACCCAAACCATTTTTGACTAATACATCTGCTGCTGCAATAGTACGAGCATTTTGCGGTGTTGCCTGATATTCGTGGGGATCTGTTCCGGGAGGAATTAAAAGTTCTACTTCTCCATTTTCTCCGGTGACTCCTTTCGTAAACATATATATAGGCAAGAAAGTTGCAACTATCTTAGTTCCACCTGTATTTTGAGCTACACTGCTAACGTTTCCTAGAGAAGCAGTCGTGATAAGTGCTGCTACTCCTAATAATGAACTACCGACCCATTGAAATTTTCTGAACATTCGTTTTGACCTATTATGAGAATGGTTATCATTCTAATATAAATCATAACAAAAAAAAAGCCATAGAAAGGCAAAATTTCAATTATAGCGCTACGCGCTAGGGAACAGGGAAAAGGGAACAGGGAACAGCAGACTGTAAAAGGGTTTTCCTAGGTCATGCTGCGCAAACAGGATTTAGAAATGTCCTAACCTATTTGCGTAGCGCTATAAAGTATAGAAACCAGATTGGTATGAGATGCTTTACCATACTGACATCTATCTCCCATCAACTCGGTTTCTTATAATAGAGTTGTTGGGAAATAAGGTAAAATGGTTCAAGCAGAAATTGGCCAGAAGAATGCTAAATATTGAACGA
>NZ_LGSU01000209.1:0-1135 GCF_002260545.1 Hydrocoleum sp. CS-953
CAAAAATTGTGTTTTTCTCAACTTACTTAATCACAGAAATTTAATTTTATTTCTCTACTAATATAGCTCAAGATTTTTCCATCCAAGCAATACACTTTTGTAACTCTTGCTGCATAGTTTTTGTGTCAGCATAATAACGATGACCGTGACCAGGTAATACCCATTCAAAATTATAATTAATAAGTTCTTTCATAGATTTAATTTGTTCTGACCAAGAATACCAACAATAACGACGAAAAGCATAAAGTTGATTTAAGTGACTAGACCATGCTAAATGATCTCCTGTAAATAAAAATTTTTGGTAAAGTAAAACTGTATGACCCTTAGTGTGACCAGTTACAGGAATAATTAATAAATCTGGAGTTAGAGAAATTTCATCTGTACCAGTTAACTTTATTTCTACATCCTTAGTGTCTGGAGAAATCTCATCAACATGGAGAATGCGATCGCAATTAAAATATTCTCTAAATTTTTTATGATCTGCTACATCATCTTTATGGGTTAAATACATATATTTAATTCCTCCCATTGCTTCTAAACGCTTCACTAATGGAGTTAAAAATTGAGGCGAGTCTACCAAAATATTTCCCTCTGGTCTGACAATAAAATAACTAGCAGCACCAAAAGATTTTTCTGAATGATAACCACAATGATAAACATTATCTACTACTAAAATTGGCAAAGTTTGTTGAACATTTTTAATATCTTTTGGAGTTTCAATAGTACCGATAGAATTTGTCGGACAAGATAATAAAGCTTGCATTGCTTCTAGTCTTTCTTTTTCATTTGTAGGTTGATGATAAACTGCTGATTTTTCTCCATTTCGATGAAAAATTTCTGGTGACATCCAGCGACAAGTATCACAGTCTATACAGGTATTATCAACGTATAGATCGCCACTAATATTTTCAGAGCGTCGTAATTTTAAATTAGCCATTTTTACCAACCTATTTTCAATAAATATTATTAACTATAGCATACGATAAAATCTGGAAAATGAATCAGATTTTTGTTTTGGTTGAGAGAAAATTTCGGATAAAATCTGACAAGTGAATCAAATTTTTGCTTTGGTTAGGAGACGGAAATTTGAGGATAAAACTTGGCAAACGAATTAGATTTTTGTTTGATTTGGGAG
>NZ_LGSU01000209.1:1145-1372 GCF_002260545.1 Hydrocoleum sp. CS-953
CTTTGGTTAGGAGACGGAAATTTGAGGATAAAACTTGGCAAACGAATTAGATTTTTGTTTGATTTGGGAGATGGAAACTCTAGGATAAAATCTGATAAGCGAATCAAATTTTTGTTTTGGTTGAGAGAACGAAAATTTCGGAAAAAATCTGATAAGCGAATCAAATTTTTGTTTTGGTTGAGAGAACGAAAATTTCGGAAAAAATCTGATAAGCGAATCAAATTTTT
>NZ_LGSU01000209.1:1382-2450 GCF_002260545.1 Hydrocoleum sp. CS-953
TGATTTTGGAGATGGAAACTCTAGGATAAAATCTGATAAGCGAATCAAATTTTTGTTTTGCTTAGGAGACCGAAACTTGAGGAAAAAATCTGACAAGTGAATCAAATTTTTGCTTTGGTTAGGAGACGGAAATTTGAGGAGAAAACTTGGCAACCGAATTAGATTTTTGTTTGATTTGGGAGATGGAAACTCTAGGAAAAAATCTGATAAGCGAATCAAATTTTTGTTTTGGTTGAGAGAAAATTTCGGAAAAAATCTGACAGGTGAATCAAATTTTTGTTTTGGTTGAGAGAAAATTTCGGAAAAAATCTGACAGGTGAATCAAATTTTTGCTTTGGTTAGGAGACGGAAATTTGAGGATAAAACTTGGCAAGCGAATTAGATTTTTGTTTGATTTGGGAGATGGAAACTCTAGGAGAAAATCTGATAAGCGAATCAAATTTTTGTTTTGCTTAGGAGACCGAAACTTGAGGAAAAAATCTGACAAGTGAATCGAATTTTTGCTTTGGTTAGGAGACGGAAATTTGAGGAGAAAACTTGGCAAGCGAATCAAATTTTTGCTTTGGTTAGGAGACGGAAATTTGAGGAGAAAACTTGGCAACCGAATCAAATTTTTGTTTTGCTTAGGAGACCGAAACTTGAGGAAGAAATCTGACAGGTGAATCAAATTTTTGCTTTGGTTAGGAGACGGAAATTTGAGGAGAAAACTTGGCAAGCGAATTAGATTTTTGTTTGATTTTGGAGATGGAAACTCTAGGATAAAATCTGATAAGCGAATCAAATTTTTGTTTTGGTTGAGAGAACGAAAATTTCGGATAAAATCTGACAGGTGAATCGAATTTTTGTTTTGGTTGAGAGAAAATTTCGGGAAAAATCTGATAAGCGAATCAAATTTTTGCTTTGGTTAGGAGACGGAAATTTGAGGAGAAAACTTGGCAACCGAATTAGATTTTTGTTGGATTTGGGAGATGGAAACTCTAGGAGAAAATCTGACAGGTGAATCAAATTTTTGCTTTGGTTAGGAGACGGAAATTTGAGGAGAAAACTTGGCAACCGAATTAGATTTTT
>NZ_LGSU01000021.1 GCF_002260545.1 Hydrocoleum sp. CS-953
AGCTGAAAGAGAACATTTATTTAGTCCGGGATTATTAATTAATCAAGATTATGAATTAGCTTTTATTAAAGATCCCGTTTCTAATGGTTATGAACTTTTTTATAACAATATTACTGAGTTAGGTTTGAGTGGCGCACCTGTTTTAGATACTCAAGGAAGAGTAATTGGAATTCATGGTGCTTCTGAAGGTACAAAAATTTATGATGAAGAATCTAATTCAGTGGCAAGAGTAAGTATTGGTTTTAGTTATGGAATTCCTATTAATACTTTTTTAGAGTTGGCAAATAAGTTAAATATGGGATTAAATTTTGAATTGGAAAATTCACCCCCACCACCAATAACTAAAAAAGAAGCTTTTTCTATAGAAGCTTATTTAAAAGTTCCAGAAACAGGAGATATTTCTAGTGCAGCAGCATGGGCAAACCGTGGGAATCATTTGTATCGGTTAGAGAGATTTGAAGAAGCATTAGTAGCTTTTGAAGCCTCAATAAAAATCAGGGAAAATTTCTATCCAGCTTGGTATGGTAAGGGAAATGTTTTATCTGCTTTAGGTAGGTATGATGCAGCAATAGATGCTTATAAAAAGACAGTAAAAATTAAACCAGATTTTTATTTGGCTTGGCGAGATAAAGGAGCTTTATTTGCTTATTTAGATCGACCTTACGAAGCATTAATATCTTTTAATCAAGTAATTAGATATAATCCAGATGATTTTGCGGTTTGGTATCTGAGAGGAAATATTTTAACAACAAATTTTCAGGACTATGAAGAAGCGATCGCTGCTTATGATAAGGCAATTCAATTAAAGTCTGATTTTGCTGATGCTTGGATAGGAAAAGGGGAAGCTCTTTATCGTTTAGGGAATTATGAAAAAGCTAGAGAAGCTGCCCAAGAAGCAGTAAAACTTAAGCCTAACGATCCAGAAGTTTTGAGTTTTTTAAATGCTCTAGAGGAACATAGTTTACCACAGATTCCTGTGGAGTTGATACCAAATCAAAGAGAGGTTGAAAGAAGAAGTTATCCTCCTGGTAAACAACCTAATTTATTGTGGTAATCAATATAACTCTCCGGAAAAGAGGGAGTAGGTAGTAGGGATTAGGGGGAAATAATTGATTATTTATGAGAGATAATTGATTTTATTTTTGACGATCAGAGATGTCTAAT
>NZ_LGSU01000210.1 GCF_002260545.1 Hydrocoleum sp. CS-953
GAGTAATTTTTTGCCCCAATTATTGCTAGAAATACGCTCCTTTTTCAGCATCAAGAGCTGAAAACAAGGTACTTTTTCCAGACCTAAAAATGCTTTTACCTTGATCTGTCAATGCTTTTATATTTAATCAGCAGATCCCTAATTATAGGGGCGTTTGGCATCGGATGATGCCCCTTCCTTCTAATTAATCTCAATCACAATTACTGCCATAAGTTTGTAGACCAATACTACTACCTCGTTTTTGTCTTTCCTAGATATAGTAGTTGAAGCAAAGGGTGTGAACATCTATAAATGCTCAAACGAGTGTCAGGGATTACTTTTAAAAAATAACGCCGAAAAAGATATCAGTTTTAAAAGCACACAAAAATACAAACTATTGAAAATATAAACTTTCGTCTAACTTACTACTACCCGGTTAAGTAACTCGTAAAGAAAAGAGTTAATAAAACCTAGTGCTACAGCACCAATTAGGGCACTCCAAAATCCCCAACGTAAGCGAAATCCACTGACAAACCAAGCAGCTAAACCAAAGATAGCCATATTTAGAAGTAGAGTAAAAATAAAACTCGAAAGAACAATCTTAATAGGCAAAGCTATAGCAATTAAAACCGGACGAACAAGAGCATTTAACAACCCAAAAACTGCCGAAGAAGTTAACGCGATTTTAAAATCATCAATTTCTACTCCTGTGGGCAACTTAGAAATAATAAACAAACTAACAGCAGTAACAAACCAAAGAATCAAAAGTTCTACAATACTCATTTTTTTTCTCCTTAATTAACTAGCTATAGCAATCCTAAATAGGTCGCGGGTCATCAAAAAGTAGATAAAAAACTTCAAACTCCCACCTGTTAACTGTTTCCAGTTAAGTGTTCCCTAAAAGCAGTAAGGTTTTTACACACAAATAAAATAGGACTGCTATATTAGCTTTTAGCGTTCAGCTAGCCTTCTGCGGAGGAACTACCTTAATAGCTTTTAGGAACTATGGTTAAAATCCTCTTTGCTAACTTTAAAAAAAATAATTTTGCTGACTACTGACTGCTGAACGCTGACCGCTTCTTTAAAAGAAATCTAAACATTAAATCGGAAGAGCATAACATCCCCCTCCTTAACAAGATAATCCTTACCCTCACTCCTCAACAAACCCTTTTCCTTAGCAGCAGTCATTGAACCACTAGCTACTAAATCCTCATAAGCAATTGTTTCTGCTCGGATAAAACCTCGTTCAAAATCAGTATGAATCACCCCCGCAGCTTGAGGAGCTAACATTCCAGCCTTAATAGTCCAAGCCTTAGTTTCTTTCTCTCCAGTAGTAAAATAAGTACGTAATCCCAATAATTCATAAGTTGCTTTAATCAGAGATTTTAAACCACCTTCTTCTACTCCCAAAGATTCTAAATAATCAGCTCTTTCTTCATCTGGTAACTCAATTAATTCTGATTCTACCTGAGCTGAAATTATCACAACTTGAGCATTTTCCACAGCAGCAATATTGCGGACTTTTTCAACCCAATCATTCCCACTAGCCAAGTCATCTTCTGAAACATTAGCAGCATAAATTATGGGCTTAGAAGTTAACAAATTTAAAGGCTTAATTAGAAAAGATTCGTCTTCATTTAAACCTGCCATTCTCACCGACTTACCCTCATTTAAAACAGCCTCTAATTTTGTTAAAAGCTCCAATTCTGTCTGAGCATCCTTACTGGTACGAGCTTGTTTTTTCGTCCGTTCAATTCGGCGTTCAACCTGAGTCAAATCAGATAACGCCAACTCTAAATTAATTACCTCAATATCCCGTACCGGATCGACCGAACCAGAAACATGAATAATATCCTCACTATCAAAACAACGAACTACTTGAACAATAGCATCAACCTCTCGAATATTAGACAGAAATTGATTACCCAATCCCTCTCCCTTACTAGCACCTTTAACCAAACCAGCAATATCAACAAACTCAATTCTAGTAGGAATAGTTTGAATAGAATTAGATATTTTAGTCAGCACATTTAACCGCTGATCTGGCACTGCCACCACTCCAACATTGGGTTCAATTGTGCAGAATGGAAAGTTAGCAGCTTCTGCCTTAGCATTAGCAACTAAAGCATTAAATAAGGTAGATTTTCCTACGTTGGGTAGTCCGACAATTCCAGCTCTGAGCATAAATTTAAGTCAAAAATTAAAAGTCACAATTTGAATAAATGATATTCCTAAATATCTCAGGATATTGCTTAATAAATCCATTTAATACTCAGGAGGTTAGCTATGAAAATTATTATTTTTTAAGAAATGTGAATAATTGTTCACTAGACTCATAGAATATGATTATATCTTAATTATTATTAATAATCAAAATTTTATCCCTCTCGTGGCCTAATAGTTATTTCCCAAAATAATGAAGTCTAAAGCCACCCATCTTAAATCGGGGCTGTTTCATTCTTGCGAAAAAAAAAG
>NZ_LGSU01000211.1 GCF_002260545.1 Hydrocoleum sp. CS-953
CTGTAATTCATCTAAGGTTAAATCGCTAACATCAATATATTCAACATTAAGATATAATTCATCAAAATCTAGATCGTCTAAACTTTCTAATATATCAGTGAAACTATCTAGAACTGTCGGATCAATGTCACTAATATCTATTTCATCTCCATCAAAATATAAATCCTCAAAAACGTCTGCCATTGCTGGTTCTGCCCCTCCATATATTCTCCAAAAAAATAGAGCTAACCTAACAGCTCCCCAAAGGGCTTTAGTTATTTTAAATGATGGATTATGTCGATTTTTTACGACTGTTGATGTTTTGTTATTTAGTTGAGAAAGTAATTTAATTACTTTCTTAAGCTCTTCTTGTTTTTGGCGTTTTTTTCCATTGAAAAACATAGATTTAATTTTCGTAGTTTCTATAGATTATATAGAGAGTTTGACTAATAAATAAAATCGGCAAATATGACAAGATTTGAAATTTATTAGTATCATCAATATTTGCCAACTATACTACTAGCTGATTTACAATTTTATAGTTCAGATTGATTTAGCTTTTTGAGTTTACTTACAAGACTATTTCCACATCGAAAATTTCGATATGTGTTATTTATGTTGTTTACAAAAATCTTTGATTGACCTGCTATACTTCCTACAGCAACTTCTGCAGTTACATAACCAGAATATCTATCATCATATTTACCTTTTCTGACACCAGCAAAATTATAGTCTTCTCTAGTATGTTTACATTTCCAAGCTATTTTTAAATTGGCTGTAAATTCACCATCAACTTCTTTAATATTATTCAATTGAACAGCTTCATCACCTACCATTGTCCATGAATGATTCCATGTTTCGTTACTACCTTTACCTCCCCAAGTTCCTTCGTCGTATGTACCTGATAAGGTTCTATTTAAGGTGGTTTTTAATCCTTTGGCAGAAATGTTTGCTAATGCTAAATTACTTACTGTCAGTGGCAATAAAATAACACCTAAAGATAAAAAAATAGATTGAAGTTTTCTAGTTTTCATAAGTTAGATATTCTCCAAACACTTATTGATTCAGATTACTTATTTAGGTGGTAGTGCATTGTAATTTTCGTGTATTGTTCGGCAATATTTGTTACAAGAACAGTGGGAGCATCTTGCTCCCATGCCAGGTATTTCTTTTTCCTATATACCATTACTATGTGGGACTACCCTTGCTTAAAAGTAAAAAAAATTTTTATGGCTTCACCAAGTAATCTCATACTTAATAATTTAACACAAGTGATACTAATACCCACAATTCATAAAATCTCATAAATATCATGTGTTTTTAAGCTTCATTAGGTCATAAAAAATCAGATTATTTCATAAAGATCAGAAAACATCATATATAATAGGAATAAATTCCTAGTTAAATTTAACTGATGATTTTTAATGAAGTATTGAAATTTGTTGATGAGATAGTTTTCGACAAAACTGGCAAACACCTTGATAGTCTGCAAAAAGCCATATTACGCGCTACTTGGCAAGGGGAAAAATACTCAAAGGTTGCTCAAGAATACCACTGCACTAAATGTCATGTTGGTAATGTCGCTTCAAATTTATGGCAACTTATTTCTCAGGAATTAAATGAAAAAATTCATAAGTCAAATTTCCGCGCTGCAATGGAAAGATATCAAGTTTCTAATATTTCAAATGTATTTAATTTCGGACGACAAAGTAATTATGTAAAAGGTAACATTAATCTCTGTCCAGACAATACCCACTCCCCAGAAACCAAACAAAAATTACCCACTACACAAACAGCAAACGAAAATAACACCCCACTACAAAAACTTGACCTCCGAGACGCACCAGACATCAAAAAAATATTCTACGATCGCTCCACCGAACTTACTACCCTCAAAACCTGGATAGTCAAACATCGCTGTCGTCTCATCACCGTCTCAGGAATAAGCGGTATCGGTAAAAGCACAATTATTCGTCACCTCATCCCAGAAATAGAATCTAATTTCGACCACATCATCTGGCGCACCCTCCGCACATCTCCACCCCTAAACGAAACTCTCAAAAACTTAATTGAAATTATCTCCAACGTAACAGAAATAAACCTCCCCAATAACACCGATGCTCAACTGTCAATGCTCATCGAAAAAATACGGGATATGCGTTGTCTAATTATTCTAGATGACGTACAACAAATACTCAACACTGGGCAACTTATTGGTAACTACAAACCAGGATATGAAAACTATGGCAACCTATTTAAAATTATCGGCGAACTTCCTCACAATAGTTGTTTTATTCTCAACAGTTGGGAACCACCCTTAGAAATTTTCAACTTTATCGATGATGACTCACCAGTACGTTTATTTCAGTTAACTGGTTTAACAGAAAAAGAAGCGTGTAATATGCTCAAAAATAGAGAATTATTAGATGAAGAAAAATGGCAAGACTTGATAAATTTCTATCAAAGTAATCCTCTATATTTAAAA
>NZ_LGSU01000212.1 GCF_002260545.1 Hydrocoleum sp. CS-953
CTTTTAAAATAGTCATACTTAAGTTATACAACAGTTTTAATTTCAGTAGACCATAGTAAGGAGATTTTATGGAGAATATATACTTGGTTTGGGTTTTGACGTAAATTCATCAATCTGAAAAGCAGTTTATTACTTTCTCTCATCTGCTTCCTCCTTCCTCTATTATTCTTGCTTTTTCCTGAAAATAACATCCTTTTAACCAAGCTCTAATACCTCTAGCAAATACTCCATTAATACTTTCTTCTGGTTGGGGCGGTATATTTTCTAGTAAACTTTCTTCTATAGAAAACATATTAACTAATTCCCATTGTGTCTGATTTTGCCTCAGAAATAACCAATGAAATTGTTGTAACTCTACTACCTGACTATCTCTATATTGTCTTTCTAAAGTTGTGAGAAAAATTTGATTAATATCCTCCTGCAGAAAAGGCGTATCATCTATTGGTAAAGGTTCAAACTCAGGACGACCTGCAATAACTATATTCCTTTTTAAATAATCCTTATTTGGTTGGCGATCGCGTTGAATTTCTCGATTAACATAACTAGGTAAATCTAACATTAAGGCTGCCACTAGAATTTCTAAATTATCAGAATTTTCAGGGCAAGTAGATTTTTTTTTCGGTGTTTCAGTAGGTTTTATTTCTTCTTTTATTTGTCTTTTAGGTCGTCTAGGTTTTCTCCTTCTAACAATTATTTGATTGTTGATAGTAAAAAATATAGAACTNAATTTCTAAATTATCAGAATTTTCAGGGCAAGTAGATTTTTTTTTCGGTGTTTCAGTAGGTTTTATTTCTTCTTTTATTTGTCTTTTAGGTCGTCTAGGTTTTCTCCTTCTAACAATTATTTGATTGTTGATAGTAAAAAATATAGAACTAGGTAAAAATAAATCGAAACTAACTGTACTAATAATCGTGATTATAGAAATAAATATTCTCAAATAAAATAACATTCGGCTTTAGGATTATCATATTAATATCTCCCTGAAAGTTATCATGTCTGAAAATAATTTACTGTTCAGTAATTTTTCCAAAGAATTTACAAATCAAATTTTTCAACTATTTAACCTCATACCAATTTCAACGCTCTAAATTTAACCAGAGTTACTTGTATAGCGCTACGCGCAAGTCAAAATTCAAAATTCAAAATTCAAAAGTAATCTCTGACTAAATTTCATAATTTACCGAAAAATTGGGTTTAAAGCCTCCCCCTAAAAGGGGGACTTTATGTTATACTTAAAAAAGCGGAAAGGTATTCAACCGCTCTAAAAACCTATAGCTACCGAGCCTTGTAGCGTTTGCACCTTGAAAACTAGAGTTATGGAGTTTTGTACACCGAATGCTTGTACATGGAAAAGCTCTAAGCAACAAGTATCAGAGAACCAAAGTTTTTTTTAAGGTTTGAACTGTACCGTAGGGCATACGGAAACAGGCTCTTGGAATAGAGCAAACGCTTGGGGAGAGAACCGCCTCTGAGTTAGGTCCTGTAAGGTGTTTAATTTAAGTGGACTCGTTGAACCAAGAATCCTGGTTTCAGGAGAATCTCCGCGCTTTTATGCCGGAGAGTATGTCAACAATGCCTTAACCTAAATGCGTAGTACTATAACTGATAACTAAACACCAAAGTCTCTTCTTTCTAAATCTCTTCAAGCTCTTGACAAATACGTTCCAAAGCCTCTTTTGGGTCAGCAGCAGCAGTAATAGGTCGGCCAATCACGAGATAATCAGCACCAGCTTTAATGGCCTGACTAGGAGTAAGCGATCGCTTCTGGTCTCCTGCTTCCGCCCAACTTGGCCTTATTCCCGGACAAACTAAGACAAAATCATCTCCACAAACTCGCCTCAACTGCTCGACTTCTTGAGGAGAACAAACCGCCCCACTTAAACCAGATTCCTGAGCCAATAATGCCATCTGCAAAGCATATTCAGGCAACTCCAAAGGAATTTTTAGGTCAAAAGCAATATCACGAGATGTCAAACTTGTCAAGATAGTAATAGCTATTAACTTTGGTGGGTTTTGCCCTATGGCTTTTGCCCCTTCCATAACAGCTTCTTGTGCTTTAGTCAAAGCTGCTCTACCAGCAGTAGCATGAATAGTTAGTAGATCGACACCATAACTAGCAGCAACGCGACAAGCCCCAGCAACAGTATTAGGAATATCATGGAACTTTAAATCTAGAAAAATCCGTTTCTGACGTTGTTTAAGAATGGAGAGGATCTGAGGGCCACAACTAACAAACAATTCTAAACCAACCTTCCACCAGATTATTTCGGGTAGTTTATCTATTAAGGCGATCGCTGCTGCCTCAGTCGGAACATCTAAGGGAACGATAATTTTATCAATAGTCATTACTTTTGCTAGACCATAAAACAAAACTAAGACATTATAGTTTTGACAACTTTTTACCGATGAGAAATTTTCCTAGACTCTGAGTCATAAGTTTTCTCTACTAAATTTTTCTGACTAT
>NZ_LGSU01000213.1 GCF_002260545.1 Hydrocoleum sp. CS-953
ACCAATTTATTTTCCCTGGTAAATTGAAAATTAAGTTGATAGAAAGTATTGGTAATACTTCAAGTTAATTGGGGTTTGTAGATGTAGAGTAGTACAGGATGGAATCTCCCTACTCACACCTAATACCCCATAACGGATTTAAAATTTTATTTAGAACTGATAATCATTTTTTTTGTCGTAATTTTCTGCAATTCTGTTTGTACTTTTTCAATAACTTCTTGCCACTCTCTTGACTGAGACTGACGGAATAATTTCATCGTTGGATACCAAGGAGTATTTTCTCCTTCTTGTAACCAACGCCAGTCAGGATTAAAACATAACAAAGTCCATACATTTTTACCTAATGCTCCTGCTAAATGTGCCACGGAAGTATCAACAGTAATTACCAAATCTAGTTGCTCTATTACTGCTGCTGTATCAGCATAATTATTTAACTGAGAACTTAAATCTTCTATCTGAATATTTTTAGGAAGTTCAGTTAATTCTTTACTGCGTTCTCCTTTTTGTAGACTATAAAATTTTACTCCTGGCACTTGCAAAACAGGTAAAAAGTCTATTAATTTAGAGGAACGATGACAATCGTTTTTATGAGTAGGACTACCACCCCAAACAATACCTATTTTATATTCAGTATCCGTCAGATTTATCTGATTACTATTTGTTGATTGGAGATAGGGAATATTGGCAGGAATTGTTTCTAACGTTGTGCCGAAAATATAAGGTAAACTCATTAAAGGTACATAGATATCAAATTCTGATAATTGTAGTTCTCCGGGAGGCATTAATTTATCAATTTCTGGGATATTTTTAAATAGAGGAATTAACTCTGGCGGACATACTAATATAATGCTTTGACAACGTTTTGCTGCTACAGAAATATAACGAATAAATTGAATAGCATCTCCTGCTCCTTGCTCCGTATGAACTAATAAAATTTTATTGCTAATATCTTCCCCTTTCCATCGGGGATGAGGACATTGAAAGGGAGTAAATTCTGATGTTTCCCACCGCCATTCACATTCTGCAAATCCCCGTTTTAAATCTCCATTTTTCAACAATGTCATGCCTAAATTAAAATGTGCTTTGGCAAAACTACCGTTGAGATTAATTGCCTTTTCATAATGTTTAATTGCCTTTTCTAACTCACCTTTTTGACTATAAGCATAAGCAAGACTATTGTGAGCATCGGCATTATCTGGTTCTGTATTAATTACCTGTTGTAAAAAATTAATTGCTGCTTCATATTGTTGATTGTCTCCCAAAGCTACTCCCAAATTATATTTAGCTCTAGTCAAATCTGGTTGTAACTTCAGACATTCGTGATACTCATTAATAGCTTCTACTAATTTACCTTCTTGATATAACTGATTTCCTTTAAATAAAAGAGTCTCTGCCATAGCTATTTCTGAAGTTGGTTTTACTGTTTCTGCTAAAGCTTCATCTGGTAAAACATAAGAACTAGCTAATAAATTTTCATTCCATTCAATAATTTCCGGGAAGCGAATATTTGGCAAAACTGCCACAGAAAATATTTCCTGAACTCCAGCTTCAAACTTCAAAAATGCCACAGTTTCTCCAGTTAAAATATTTACCACCCAAACACCACAAATTCTTTCTTGAAGTTGAGTAATAGGCATCCCACTAAAAACAGCAGTTTCTCGAACTTGAGACAAACCAATAAATGCTAAATTTCCCCAAAAATCTATACCACGAGTAAACCCAGGTAACTTAGCAATTGTTTCTAATTTTCTGTCGTTTAAATCGACTTTTGCCAGACTACCATTTCCCGATTCTAATAACCATAATTGTTCTTGATACCATCTCGGAGAATGAGGCATAGATAAACCCCGCATTAAAATTTCATTTGTTTCTATATCCATTAATATTCCACCATTAGCTTTATTCTTTCTCCACCCTGCTGAAGTATCAGTTTCTCCCAAAGCAGTCGCATATTTTGGCTGGTCATTTTTTAAACAAAGTCCGTTTAAATGACAGCGGTCTGTTAAGTCATATCCAGTGATAAAAGGAGGTCGCCATCTCGGCACAAAACTATTAGGATGACCGAGAGTACAAAGACAAGAAAAACGAGTATTAATAAACCATAATTCATCCTTCGCCCAAGCCATTTCGTGAATATCAATATCGCCAGTTATATGAATATTTCGTGGTAAATAACAAGCGTCATGTTTGCCTTGCGGTTCTATTTTTCCTGCCACTGCTGGAACATTCCGAAAATCCCAAATTTGATAAGCAGTTCCCAGGGCAATTTTTTCGTGAGTTGCTGCTAATCCCATCGGTTTATTAAAGGTCCGAAAATGAGTATTAATTACTCCATTATCCGCACGCAATACAATTAATTTACCTGCTTGATAAGTTGAAACAACTAAAGATATGCCTAACTGGTCTAAAATATTAGGGAAATTATTTGTATGTACACTTCTTAATAAATAATTGTCAGTATTAACA
>NZ_LGSU01000214.1 GCF_002260545.1 Hydrocoleum sp. CS-953
AGCTAATAACCTAAATTGGCAGACTTACTTAACCACTTGTTTATATCGTCCTTTCGATAAAAGATTCTATTATAATCATCAAAATTTGGTTGATAGACCTAGGGATGAAGTGATGATACATTTACAATCAGACAATCTAGCGTTAATTTTATGTCGTCAACAAAAAGAGGTAGGATTTAGACATTGTTTAGTGACTGAAAATATAGGAGATGGAAACTGTATTTCAATTCATTCAAGAGAAAGAAGTTATTATTTTCCTCTCTACATCTATCCCGACACAGAAAGCGGACAAACAAATTTATTTGTGGAAAAAACAGCCAATTTATCCTCAAAATTTTTAACTGCCATCCAAGAAAAATTAGGATATATCCCCACACCAGAAAATATCTTTTATTGCGCTTATGCCATATTTCATTCCCCTACTTATCGACAAAGATACGCTGAATTTTTGCAGATAGATTTTCCTCGCCTTCCCCTCACTAGCGATCATCAATTATTCCAAAAATTAATAACTAAAGGTGAACTATTAGTTAATCTACATTTACTCAAAAATTTACCAGTTTTCCAACCGGAAGAAAAAATAACTATTGATTATATAGGGGATGGAAAAAATCTAGTCAAAGAAATTAGATATGATTCGACAAACGAAAAAATCTGGATTAACAAAAATTGTTATTTCACAGGAGTCAGTCAAAAAGTATGGGAATTTAAAATCGGTAGCTACCAAGTTTTAGATAAATGGCTTAAAGACAGAAAAAAAGCTAACCGGGAATTATCGAATGAAGAGATTAATCACTATCAAAAAATTATTGTTGCTCTGAGAGAAACCAGAAAAATAATGACAGAAATAGATAAAATTATTCCGAGCTTTCCTCTCGAATAGTCCGACAGTCAAATCGAGTCGGAAAAATTTGTTTACCTATATATATTTGTCATTCCCTCTACCTAGAGATGCGGTAGGGAAATTTGCCAAAATTCTCTCAATTTTCCCTAGTAACTATTTATCTATCTCACCACCTATGACTCGGCAAAAATTATTGTTGCNCTCGAATAGTCCGACAGTCAAATCGAGTCGGAAAAATTTGTTTACCTATATATATTTGTCATTCCCTCTACCTAGAGATGCGGTAGGGAAATTTGCCAAAATTCTCTCAATTTTCCCTAGTAACTATTTATCTATCTCACCACCTATGACTCGGCAAAAATTATTGTTGCCTCCAGAGAAGTCAGAAAACTAAACAGAGAAATAGATGAAATTATTCTGAGCTTTCCTCTCGGATAGTCAGACAGAAAAACTGAGGATGAAAAATTCATCTATCTATATATAGTTGTCATCCCATCTACCTAGAGATGCGGTAGGGAAAATTTGCCAAAATTCTCTCAATTTTCCCAAGTAACTATTTACCTATCCCACCACCGATGACTCGGCAAAAATTATTGTTGCTCTGAAAGAAACCAGAAAAGTAAGGATAGAAATAGATAAAATTATGCCGAGCTTTCCCTCAGATAGTCAGACAGAAAAACTGAGTGGGAAAAATTTGTTTATCTATATATATTTGTCATCCCATCTACCTAGAGATGCGGTAGAAAAATTTGCCAAAACTTTCTCTTCTTTCCCAAAATTATGATTTACCTATCTCACCACCGATGAGNAGAGAAGTCAGAAAACTAAACAGAGAAATAGATGAAATTATTCTGAGCTTTCCTCTCGGATAGTCAGACAGAAAAACTGAGGATGAAAAATTCATCTATCTATATATAGTTGTCATCCCATCTACCTAGAGATGCGGTAGAAAAATTTGCCAAAACTTTCTCTTCTTTCCCAAAATTATGATTTACCTATCTCACCACCGATGAGTCGGCAAAAATTATTGTGTCTGTGAGAGAAACGAGAAAAATAATGACACAAATAGATGAAATTATTCCGAGCTTTCCCCTCAGATAGTCTCACAGAAAAACCGAGTCGGAAAAATTCATTTATCCAGATATATAGTTGTCATCCCCTCTACCTAGAGATGCGGTAGGGAAATTTCCCAAAACTTTCTCTTCTTTCCCAAAATTATGATTTACCTATCTCACCACCGATGAGTCGGCAAAAATTATTGTTGCCTCCAGAGAAGTCAGAAAACTAAACAGAGAAATAGATGAAATTANATTTACCTATCTCACCACCGATGAGTCGGCAAAAATTATTGTTGCCTCCAGAGAAGTCAGAAAACTAAACAGAGAAATAGATGAAATTATTCTGAGCTTTTCTCTCCGATAGTCAGACAGAAAAACTGAGTCGAAAAAATTTGTTGATCTATATATATTTGTCATCCCCTCTACCTAGAGATGCAGTAGTAAAATTTGCCAAAATTCTTTCAATTTTCCCAAGCAACTATTTACCTATCTCACCACCGATGAGTCGGCAAAAATTATTGTTGCCTCCAGAGAAGTCAGAAAACTAAACAGAGAAATAGATGAAATTA
>NZ_LGSU01000215.1 GCF_002260545.1 Hydrocoleum sp. CS-953
CAAGGATGATTTTGATGACAAATTAATGTTAACAGCAACTGGATTATGGAACTTATACTTGATGGCAGCATAAATAATAAAATCACTAACTAAATATATCTGTTTTCATTTTATTTTTTTTGTAATCTAAGTTATTTCCCAACAACTCTAATAGATGAAATTTAGAGAACACCCCCTATGGTTTACCTATTACCTAGATTGAGAGGTCATTTCAGTTATCAGTTATCACTTATCAGTTATCAGTACCTCCTGCTGTTTGCGCAGCATGACCTAGGAAACCAGGAGGCAAGAAAATACGGAATATTCTTTTCTCTTGGTCGATTGGATATGGCGAGGAAACCTCGCCATCCCATCCTGACGGAATGCTCCGCAAACGACCGCTTTTTATACCCTTAAAAGAGGAGGCGTAACTACCCAAATTTTTCGGTCACAGAGGGGCATCAAGTCCTTATAAATTATTCCATCAATTACCAACACCAAAATAATCTATGACTGAGTTTAATAATTTAGAAACGTCCTAACTTTTGCTTCAATTACTATACAAAATTTTACCGAATAATTAATAATTAGCAATTATTAATTAAATCATTCAGCTTTATTACCCACATTCCGCACGTCAAGTTGTAACATTAAAAGTAGTATAAAAAAGCGTAGCTTGCTAGGTATTTATACTATGTAAATCATCTTCATTGACCTTTCTCAAGAGTCAAATTCTGAGGAGATATTAAGCATAAATGCTTAGTTAATTGTTGATTTATTAAGTTACCACTATGATTTATTCCTGAATTCTGACTCCTGACTCCTGACTCCTGACTGCTTTTTTATGCTACATTTTGAAGTGCGGAATGTAGGTTATAAGAAACCGGGTTTGTTGGATGTTAATGTCATTACGGCAGGGCATTTAACACAAACCCGGTTTCTATGCTTTTTTACACCGACACTACCGGATTTGATATTACAGGAGATGTCCCTTTAACAAAAAAGATGATTTACGACCTAAAAAATGGTATTGAAGCCATTCCCATACGACTCCTGACTCCTGACTCCTAACTCCTAACCTAATTACCCAAAAATCAAGGTATAAAGCCTCTCCATTCATGGATAAAAAAGTGGTCGTTTGCGGAGCATTCCGTAGGATGGGATGCCGAGGTCTCCCGCTCTTATCAGAGCCGCTCCGCTAACGGCATATCCAATCGACCAAGAGAAGAAAAAAAAATCCTTTTAGTCAATCCTTCTATTACAGAAGAGGTAATAATTAATTATTAATTATTAATTATTAATTGTTGAATTTTGCCTTTTAACTTTTGACTTTTAACTTTTATTTCCCATGTCGTTTTTGATGCCACTGCCAAGCATGAGCAACAATTTCTTTCACCTCTGGATATTTCGGAGACCAACCCAATACTCTCCTTGCTTTATCACTACTCCCTACCAAAATAGGTGCATCTCCAGGTCGGCGATCGCGCTCCTCTACCTTAAATTCTCTGCCAGTTACTTGTTTGACAGTCTCTATCACTTCCCTAACCGAAAACCCATTACCATTACCTAAATTAAAGATCTCGCTGTTACCACCATTCAATAAATATTCTAATCCCAAGACATGAGCATCTGCTAGATCGCACACATGAATATAATCTCGAATACAAGTACCATCAGGAGTATCATAGTCTGTGCCAAAAATTGATATAGAGTCTCGCCTGCCCAATGCTGCAAATAATACTAGGGGAATTAGATGAGTTTCCGGATTATGATCTTCTCCAGTTAAACCATTAGGGTGCGCTCCCGCTGCATTAAAATAACGGAAACAAACCGACTTAAAATCATAAGCAACTTCAAAGTCTGCCAGTATTTGTTCTATCATCCGCTTACTCGCACCATAAGGATTAATCGGATTTTTCGGATGGTCTTCAGGAATAGGACTGGTTTGGGGTTCCCCATAGATAGCAGCAGTCGAAGAGAAAACAAACTTTTTCACATCTGCTTTGAGCATCGCTTCTAATAATGTTAGTGTGCCAAGTACATTATTGTGGTAATATTTTTGGGGGTCTTTAACTGATTCGCCGACAAAAATGTATGCAGCAAAGTGCATTACTGCTGCAATGTTGTGAGTAGCAAAAATTTTATCTAATAAGGAGCGATCACTCGTATCCCCAACAATCATTTCTACTTTTAGGACATTTTCTACGATGTCCCGATGTCCGTAGACGAGGTTATCAAGAATTACTACATCATAACCTGCATTTTGTAAAGCTTGAACTGCATGGGAACCGATATATCCTGCTCCCCCACTTACTAAAATAGTTTGCTTAGTTTGTGACACTTTTTTAATTTCCCTACACTATTCTGAGTCTTTATTACAACTATACAGCAGAAAATTTCCAATCCCCTATAGAACCCCTGAAGGGATCTATTTAGGGTTTGCGCTCAAAAGTCTTTTTTAAGGAGTAGGGGAGCGGGGGAGTAGGGGAGTA
>NZ_LGSU01000216.1 GCF_002260545.1 Hydrocoleum sp. CS-953
AACTAGATATATATGATTTGTACGAAGCATTAAAAATCACTATGAAAAATATTGATTATTCTATAGTTATTCCCATTTTCAATGAATCAGAAATTATCCCTGAACTCTGGCGTAGATTATCAGATGTTTTAGACAAACTTGATGGCAGTAGTGAAGTAATTTTTATCAATGATGGAAGTGTAGATAATTCTTTTGAATTACTAAAAGAAATAAGTCAGAAAAATCAAGAAGTAAAAATTATTAACTTTTCGAGAAACTTCGGTCATCAATGTGCTTTATCTGCTGGAATAGATCATGCGAATGGAAAAGCAGTTATTCTGATGGATGGAGATTTACAAGATTCTCCTGAAGCAATTATCAGTTTTTCACGACTTTGGCAACAGGGATATGATGTGGTTTATGCTATTAGAAAAAATCGTAAAGAAAAATGGTTAAAAAGATTAGCATTTAAAAGCTTTTATTACATCCAAAGAAAGTTGTCAGGAATTGTCACTCCTATGGATGCAGGAATTTTTTCATTAATGGATAGAAAAGTTATTCTAACTTTACGGCAAATGCCAGAACGGAATAAATATTTAAGTGGTTTAAGAGCTTATGCTGGATTTAAACAAATCGGAGTTTATGTAGAACGGGGTCCTCGATATAGAGGTGAGCCTAAAGTGTCAGTTTCTAAGTTATTTAAACTTGCTTTTGATGGGATATTTTCTTTTTCAACAATTCCTCTAAAAATGGCAACTATTCTAGGTTTAGTATCGGCAATTGTATCTTTTATTATTGGCTTAATTGGTCTTTACGTTAAATTTGTTTTAGGGCAAGAATTTCTCTCCTGGGCTTATGGTTTAACTACTACATTTTTTATGGGAGGAGTGCAACTTCTTTCTTTAGGAATTATTGGAGAATATATCGGTCGAATTTACGACGAAGTTCGCCAAAGACCTTACTATATTATTAACGAAAAAATCGGCTTTGAAGAAGAAAATTAATTTGTCAGTATTTCCTANCTTGAAAAGAAGAGGATTGACGAACAGGAAAATTTTTATTTATTATCCCCTATCCAAGGGGAGGCTTTAAACCACAATATTTCGGTAAAAATAACATTTAGACATTCGCTATTAGCTATATAAATCCGCGCTTATGTTGTAAAATTTTATCCTAGGGGTTTGGTCTCTAAATCCTAATCAACATAATGGGATTTGGAAACCAAACCCCTACACTTTTTCTCACATCTCATTCCTGATTGCTATACATTAGGGAAGTTAAAAATAAACCACAAAATCTCTTTGATATAAATTTCAAAAATGAATTTCGCCCAGATAGTTAAAAGAAAAAATATTAATCATATAGCCAAAAAAATCCTAAACAACAACTTCTCTATTTTACATTCTATAGGATTTTTCGGNTTCACTCTTATAAAAAGCAGTCCGAAAAATTTTACATTCTATAGGATTATGTTTAGTAATACTGCCAGCAGTTTTGATGGGAATATTAATTATTACCTACAGCGTTAATATTCCATATTGGGACCAATGGAATCTCATGCCTCAATTATTTATAAAAATCTCCCAAAATTCTTTGTCATGGCAAGACTTAATTGCTCAACATAATGAAAGTAGAAAATTATTTCCACGCTTAATTTTCCTCGGACTAGGATATTTAACTAATTGGGATGTGAGATATGAAATGCTAGCAATATTTTTGTTAGCTTGTCTAGTTTCCGTTAATATTTATCGCCTCAATAGATTAACCTTAAGATTAAATCTCTTCCCAACTTTACTCCTAGGTTTTTTAGCAAATATTCTGATATTTTCTGGAATTCAATATGATAACTGGTTTTGGGGAATTCAATTAGTAGTTTTCATGCCTATTGTTTGTATTACTACTGCAATTTCAGCTATTTATTCACGCCTCAATATTAGATATAAATTCTTAATTTGTATGATGCTTTGCATCATCAGCACCTTTTCTTATTCTAATGGGATGATAGCTTGGGTAATTGTTTTACCTGTACTAATATTAGTTTCAGCAAAATCAAGGTCAGATTTACTCAAACAAAAATGGTTATTCTTAAGTTGGATAGCAGTTTTTACTACCAATATAATTATCTATTTTTATGATTATCAGAAACCAGAACTTGCCCCTAGCATCATACCAGCTTTTCAAAATCCAGAACAAACTTTACAATTTTTATTAGCCTTTCTTGGTTCTCCCTTGGGTTCTGGTGCTCAAATATCTCCTCTGATTTATTCGACATTTATCGGAGGGGTAGAAATAGGAATATTTTTATGTTTATGTCTTTACCTAATCAAACATATTCAAGACAATTCTCTGTTAGAGAGAATGATAGGTTGGATAATGATTGGTTTCTATGCAATTTTTCGGAGAAATTTTTTGTAATTTAACATCAGATTCTAATGCTTTTCTGACTGCTGCTAATTCTGAACCTGCATTTTTTAAATACTCTTGGATTTGCTCTAAAC
>NZ_LGSU01000217.1 GCF_002260545.1 Hydrocoleum sp. CS-953
AAGGTATTGTGCTAATGTTGTGTTTAAAACTAAAAAATTCTGTCTTGAATAAAGCTACAAGCAAGTATTTACGTTAAAATCATCCTGAATATTAAAATTTTTTGCGAAAGTGAATAACCTCAAAACAATAAATTTTATATGAGTATAAGTGCTTAAGTAATTATGGCTATTGACAGATGAATTATTTTAGGGTATAGAAATTGCTTTTCCAGATTGAAATAGAATATTTGAGGAATGCTAAAAAATAATAGAATTGATTTAGAAATCTGAAATTGAAAGTAGTTTCTAGTAAAAAATAATCTTACTTGAGTAGTCAAATACTTGAGATTAGCCAGAATAAATTTTTTGATGAGATTTTTCTAACTTCTTCCTTCTTGGTTAAATTTTTTTCTCAGAGGGATCGCCAATTAAAATATCTCAAGTCAAATTACAAAAGCGATCGTGAAAGATGATAAATCTTAAATCTAGTCTAATGTTTGAATCATACGGTTCAGTATGGCACATTGTATGAACAACTCTACTGCTTGATTGTCGAATTTTCGTCACTCCCTTACTCCCTTCCCCTCGTATGAATTCTATTTAACTGCTCTAAAGCCCATTTTGCTGTTTTTTCAACTTCTGGATCTGGGTCATATTCTGCTTGTTGCAAGAGGTTAGTTATTTGAATAATTAACTCATAAATTCGTGTTAAATCTCGGATAGCATTTTTTCTGACTTCTGCATTATCATTCTGTAGTGATATTGCTAAAGCTCTACTCATTGGTTTTAATGTTCTAGTGCCAATTTCTGAGAGAGTCGCTAAAATTAAACTTTGCTGTTTAGAATCAGAATCTATGAGTAAATTAACTAATGGTTGAACAGCTCTAGAGTCTCCTTTTTGACCAAGCTCCCAAATAGCTTGATGCCGTTTTTTAGGGTCAAAATTTTGCAATTCATTAATTAATTGTTCAACAATATTAACTTGAGGCAAAGGATAATTATTTGGCTGAGTAATATTTTTAGAATCTTGAACGATATAATTTTCGTCAGTTGATTTTGGTAAATTTAGTGGAGTTTCTTTTGGCTCATAATTATTATCTTCTTGGCGATTAATAGGAGAATTACTATCAACTATAGGAAANGGATAATTATTTGGCTGAGTAATATTTTTAGAATCTTGAACGATATAATTTTCGTCAGTTGATTTTGGTAAATTTAGTGGAGTTTCTTTTGGCTCATAATTATTATCTTCTTGGCGATTAATAGGAGAATTACTATCAACTATAGGAAATGTTTCTGCTTCAATTTCTTGATGATCTAATTTGGAGCTATTATAGGAAATTGGCACATAAGTATTTTCCCCTAGTTGCCCTTGTTGTGCAGGAACAAAAGAATCTTCAGTCTTGGCCATGGCAGAGTCTTGGGGAGATGTTGGCCATTGAGGGGGATTAAGATTGGGATGGTTAGTTTCTAGATCGGGTGAAGTTGCTTCTGGTATTTGCTCTGGAGAGGATAGGTCTTCTGGATATAAATCTTCTTTAGGTTGATGATCGTCAAACAGCTTAAGTAAAATAAATACTGCTGTACCAGTGACTAGAACAGATATGATACTCAACAGGAATAGTGTTTTTCGCCCTCCTAGAGATTTAATTATGGAACGAACTGGTTTGGGCACATTGGAATCAGAGGAATTTGATTTTTTTTTCTTGGTCTCAGATTCTTTGCCTTTTGAGTCACTATCTTGAGCAAGATACAGAGTAACTGGATAACTTTGATGAGATTGTAGGTTTACTGTTTTTGTAAAGGTACGATTACTGAATTCCCCTGTCCTGGAATTATAAATTATGGCTCTACTGGCAGTTGGAGAAAAGCAGCATAAAGTCAACCATGTAATAATAAAAAAAGTAGATTTGTGGTGGAGCATGATGTTCTCTCAGGAGTTTTCAGAGGCAACTTTTACAGAATGATAGGTCATTAGAGTTTAGTTTCAGGTTCGCTACTATTAGTTAAAAATAGGCAAATCCTGAAAATTTTAGCTACAAAATATAGAAGTTTTAGCTACAAAACTACTACTGTAAATTACATATAATTAGTCATAAATTTAGCACAGAAAAGAAAAGTAAAGTCAAACTTAAAGATTAAAAAATAGTCTGATACCAGGATAAGTTTGAGGTAATGCCAAATTTTCACTTTCCCTGGGTTTGGGTATGGTTCAAACTAGAGGTTCGACTAGAAGTTAACCATCTACATCCTTAGTCGCTACTAAAATCTCTGAAATAATAGTATAAAGATTCTGATTATACTAGGACAGACTCCATAGGAATTCACTTAAATAATATTAAAAATAATTTCACACCGTAGGTTATCAAAATAATCAGTGGAAATAATTATCAATTAAAACTTTGGCTCCTAATAACATGACTGTATTGACTTTTGACTATCCATATTAGACTTTTGCTTAAAGAAATTGTAAAAATGTACCTTAACCATAACACATAATAT
>NZ_LGSU01000218.1 GCF_002260545.1 Hydrocoleum sp. CS-953
AAGAAATAGAGGAAATTTCTAACAACAATAATTCTGAATCTTCTCTAGATGACTTACGGCAAAAGTTTAATCAGGAAAATCAGTAGAAAATTTCTGGGGAAAAGTTGATTTATCTAGAATCACAAAGCTGTAGATTATCAAATTCTCATATCTGGTTTTCAAGAATAGCAGTCAGGGAAAATTCAAGTAAAACTTTCTCTAGAATTTTGCCCTGATAAACCTCAAGAATAAATAGAAGAAAAAGAATCAAGTAACTCAGAAAATTATGGCGATAATAATTCAGAATATCTGGAAACTGAAGTATCTCCACTTGATGACTTACGGCAAAAATTTAGTCAGAAACATCAGTAGATATTTCTGAGGAAAATTGATTTGTATAGGAGATTTTTTCCCATTTCCTCAAAAATCCAGTCAGGGAAAATCCAGGCAAAATTTGCTATAGAATTTTGCCCTGATAAACCTAAAGAATAAATAGAAGAAAAAGAATCAAGTAACTCAGAAAATCAAGCAGAAAATTCTGGCGATAATAATTCAGAATATCTCGAAACTTAAGTCTTCCTACTAGATGATTTACGAGAAAAATTTCATCAGGAAAATCAGTAGAAAATTTCTGGGGGAAAATTGATTTGTCTAGAATAACATAGCTGTAGATTATCAAATTCTCAGATATGGTAGTCAGGGAAAATTTAGGTAAAAGTTACTGTATAAATTTGCCCTGATGAACCTCAAGAAGAAATAGAAGAAAGAGAATCAAGTAACTCAGAAAATCAAGCAGAAAATTCTGGAGATAATAATTCAGAATAACTGGAAACTGAAGTATCCCCACTTGATGACTTACGGCAAAAATTTCATCAGGAAAATCAGTAGAAACTTTCTGAGGAAAATTGATTTATGTAGGAAATTTTCTCTCTCTACATATTTATTATTTCGTCGAAAATTAGAAGTAGTAAATTGAGATGAAAAATGAATCTCAACCATATCACTCTATAGATTTATGATTCTGAAAAAAAGTAGGGCTAATACAACCTCTAACATTCTGCCAAAAACTCAGTCACTGTAGCAACTAACCCAGCTAATAAATTTCTTGTAAGCCTAAAAAATACAAATAAAAATTAATCAAAAAATATTCTTATCTCAAGAAGATGTTGTATCTGTTTATCGCNCCGAAAAGGCTAATACAACCTCTAACATTCTGCCAAAAACTCAGTCACTGTAGCAACTAACCCAGCTAATAAATTTCTTGTAAGCCTAAAAAATACAAATAAAAATTAATCAAAAAATATTCTTATCTCAAGAAGATGTTGTATCTGTTTATCGCAACGAAATATTTGTCAAAAATCAGACTTTTACTCTCAATCAATTTCTTACAGAGATGAAAAAAGCTCTTCAAACACAACTCGCAGAAGGAAGAGAAAATTGGTTAACTAACGAAATAGATTCCAAAATACTAAAACTAGGTGCAAAAAGTTGGCAAAGAGGAAAAGTAAGAATAACTCTTGAGTTTGAATCTGAAAATATTGATGTAAAAGAAGGGGGGCTAAATAATCAACTTGTAGAAGGCAAAGAAGTTTTTCCACTTGATGATTTACGCCAGAAAATTAAACCAGAGGATAAGTAAAGATGTTCCAGGAAAACCTAAGTTTATATGGAGTATTTTATAGCTCCATATTTCCTTGCTCAAAGGCAATTAAGTATTCAGGAATTTTCTCCAGGGGCAATACAGCAATACCAGAAAAATTTTCATCTTTGAGAGCTTTCCATAAATAAAGATATATGCTGTTTTTTTCCATAATTAAATCTTTCCATCTATAATCCTCCTCAATGGAAAACCACCAACATTTTCATTTTACTAAGCTCCCGAAAAAAAACGCGCGTCAAAGGATTTCCAGTTGCATCCTCAGAATTTTTATGATAAGCTAAATCTTAGCTGGAGTTGCTCGTCTATACACATGATTTTTTATTCAACTAGGGAGAAATTTTCTCTCGCAGCAATACCAGAAAANTCCTCCTCAATGGAAAACCACCAACATTTTCATTTTACTAAGCTCCCGAAAAAAAATCGCGCGTCAAAGGATTTCCAGTTGCATCCTCAGAATTTTTATGATAAGCTAAATCTTAGCTGGAGTTGCTCGTCTATACACATGATTTTTTATTCAACTAGGGAGAAATTTTCTCTCGCAGCAATACCAGAAAAATTTTCATCTTTGAGAGCTTTCCATAAATAAATATATATGCTGGTTTTTTTCCATAATTAAATCTTTCCATCCATTCCTCCTCAATGGAAAACCACCAACATTTTCATTTTACTAAGCTCCCGAAAAAAAATCGCGCGTCAAAGGATTTCCAGTTGCATCCTCAGAATTTTTATGATAAGCTAAATCTTAGCTGGAGTTGCTCGTCTATACANAAGGATTTCCAGTTGCATCCTCAGAATTTTTATGATAAGCTAAATCTTAGCTGGAGTTGCTCGTCTATACACATG
>NZ_LGSU01000219.1 GCF_002260545.1 Hydrocoleum sp. CS-953
ATCATCATCCAGTCTATTAACCGGAACAACTGAATCACCATTTTTCTAGTATAACCCCGCTCATATAATAACCGCACTAAAGTTAATTTACTTTCCAGTTTAATGAGAGGATTTTTCCGAGTTTCCTTACTTTTTAAGTAAGCCATAATAATTACAGCAAAGGGATTATTACTTTCTGTCAAAAATTCCCAATTTTCCTCAAAGTATAACAATTTAACTATAGGAAATTTCAATTTTAATTGGCAACCCCAACGACTATTCAGTTATCAGTTATCAGTTATCAGTTATCATTTATAGCAATTCCCATACTGTTGAGGTACAAAATTCGTTTGTTTTAGGGAACAGGGAACAGGGAATAGGGAATAGGTAATAGGTAATAGGGAATAGGGAATAGGTAATAGGGAATAGAAAATAAATTAAAGATAGTTGTACCTAATAAGCTTGAGAAACGCTATATCAGTTATCAGTACCTCTATGGAATAGGGAGGCTTGAAATACTGAATTTATTTTTTTCATCCCTTTGAAAGGGGAGACTTGATACCTTATTTTTTGGTCATATTCTCCTGGAGTTGGATTTTCCATTTTATAAATTTTTTCACCTACCTACTTAGAGATATTTTTCATTATCAATTATCCATTATTAATTATTCACTAGCATCTTGAACAATTTTATGAAACTTTGGATAAAGAGTTTCATAACCTTTTTCCCAATCAATTTCTTGGTGAGCATCAGGAAAAAAGAAAGCCATCAATTCGGAAAAGTAAATATCTAATGCTTCTTTCCAAGGACTATCATTTCAGTTATCAGTTATCAGTTATCAGTTATCAGTACCTCTATGGAATAGGGAGACTTAAAATACTGAATTTATTTTTTTTCATCCCTTTGAAAGGGGAGACTTGAGACATTATTTTTTGGTCATATTCTTCTAGAGTTGGATTTTCCATGTTGTAAATTTTTTTACCTACCTACTTAGAGATAGTTTTCATTATCCATTATTAATTATTCTCTGCCAAGTCAACTCTATTTCTGGTGGGTTTGGAGACCAAAACCCTACATTATTTACTCGCCATCTTAATAAATTTTTCCCAGACTTACCAACAATTTCACTATCCATTCCTAAAGCTTTCCGAGGTGCAATAGTCGCCAAATAAATTCCCGTCTCAATATCACAAACTCCCCACTTCAGCAAATTATTAACTCCAACCAATAAAGGTAAAGTCGTTCCTGCTAAAGTTCCATCTTGTAATCTAACCGTACCATTTTTAACTTCTATTTCTCTAGTATCCCAAGGGTAAATTCCATCAGCTAATCCTAAAGGTGCTAAAGCATCACTAACCAAAAATATTCCCTGCTGATATTGACTTGCTTTCAACAAAATTTCTATCATTGTTGAACAGACATGATTACCATCAGCAATTAAACCGCACATAACCTCAGAATTTGTAATTGCTGCTCCTAATAAACCCGGTTTTCGATGATGTAAACTCGGCATCGCGTTAAAAGCATGAGTCACCATTGAAGCTCCTAATTTAAAAGCTACTTCTGCTTGACTTGCCGTAGCCTGAGAATGCCCTAAACTAACTGTAATTCCTAAATTTTTTAAGTATGGAATTACTGTTTCTGTACTGTCTAATTCCGGCGCCAAAGTAATAATTTTAACTGTTTGAGCATAATCGCCAATTACTTGTTTGACATTTTTGAGGGTTAATGGTAATAAATATTCGTTAGGATGAGCGCCCCGCTTTTCTGGATTCAAAAAAGGTCCCTCTAAATGTACACCCAAAATTTTTGCCCTTTCTTGCTGTAGAGGTTGAGAGGCCAAATTGTGGAATATTCGGAGCGATCGCTGAATATTATCTATAGAAGTAGTGACAATAGTAGGCAAAAAAGCGTCTATTCCTTGTTGCCATAAATATTGAGAAATTTCATCTATTTTGGTTATGGAAGTTTCATCTACTTCAGGAAAAGGTAAACCTAAAGCACCATTAATTTGTAAGTCAACTCCACCCAGAGAAACCCAGTCTTCTTCAACATCAATAGTGGTAGATGTGGTAGGCAAAAGTTTTTCAGTCTGAGGAATAATTTGTTCAATTTTGCCAGTAGAATTGATTAAAATTTCCTGTAGGTTTTGATAACCAGGAATTTTAGCGTTAATAATTTTAGTGGTTAAGTTCACGAGTTTAAATTTTAAATTACAGCTAGGAATATACAGTATTTTGTAACTTGATGAGGTAAAAAAATCTGGGTAACTATATAATATAAAAGAGTAAATAGAGATTACATTCAGGATTCGGCAGTTAGTAAGTTCAAATGAAATAGGATTACTAAAGTATGGAAAGACTGAAGTACAATTTCAAAGTATAGATTGAAGTACATGATATGAAATATCCGTAGCAAATATTTTCTATTGGGAAAAAACTTAATTGTTACAAATTCTGTAAAAATATACTTCATTACGTTGAAAAATACTCTATTATAATT
>NZ_LGSU01000022.1 GCF_002260545.1 Hydrocoleum sp. CS-953
TTATTAGTTAGTTAGCGTTAATTATTCTTATGTTGAGTTCTCCCCTACTCCCCTACTCCCCTACTCCCCTACTCCCCTGCTCTCCTACTCCTAGACTCAAGAAAATTTAGAAAAGTTTTTTATCAATAGTCTAAAGATTTAGAGACAAAATCCATACTCATACTAATCCCCAAAAATAATGCCATTTATTTTACCTGAATTAATCGGCTTAATTGGATTTATAACTATATGGCAGTTAGTAGCAATCCAGTATAGTTCAATTATTTTACCTTCTCCTCTAGAAACTTTAGTAGCTTTACAAACTTTAGCTACTACAAATAAATTAACTATAGCTATTTTAACTACTAGCTTCGATGCTATTAGTGGTTTTACAATAGCAACAGTTATTGGCAGTATTTTAGGAATAATAGCTGGTATAAAGCCTTTTATTAGTCGAGCTATTAGACCTCTAATTACTGCTTTGCAAGGAGTACCACCTATTGCTTGGATTGTAATTGCATTACTTTGGTTTGGTACTGGTAATTCCACAGCAATATTTACTGTTGCTGTTGCTATTTTACCAATTATATTTATTGGTGCTGTGGAAGGTGTGAGAAATATTAATTCACAGCTTTTAGAAATGGCTAATGTTTTGAAAATGCCGATAAAAATTTTATTAGTAGATTTATATTATCCACATTTATTATCTAGTTTATTTCCTTCTATTGCATCAGGATTAGGATTAGCTTGGCGAGTGGCAATAATGTCAGAATTATTATCATCTGAAACTGGTATTGGTGCAGAAATGAATATTGCTAGAATTAATCTGGATACGGCGGAAGTTATGGCGTGGGTTCTTGTAGCGGTGGTATTGATTTTAATATCTGAATATTTAGTTATTCGTCCTATTCGTAGGTTATTAACACCTTGGCATAGGGATACCCAAGGTTCATTAATGGATAATTGATAATGGATAATTACCTCTAGTTAAAACCGTTACGGAATTGAAGATCAGGAAATATCCTAGCACTTTTTTTTCCTTGAAAAGGGGAGGCTTTAAACCAGAATTATTTAATTATTAATTATTAATAATTCGGTAAATCAGACTAAACTCTCAAACTTGACTAAATCTTTAAAATATGACTCAGTTTTGTGAATATTTGATGAATAGCAGATTCCACTCTAACCT
>NZ_LGSU01000220.1 GCF_002260545.1 Hydrocoleum sp. CS-953
TGCCGACTTCGGGAATAAAAATCAAATTATCCCTTAATCAAAAACAAAATATTTATGGTTATTAGACTATTTTTAGTCAACAATAGAATAGTTTGACTCTCAGAAAAAATAAATATTATAAATTCTTACCTCCTGAATTATAACTCCTGACTTCTGACTCCTAAAAACAAGCACACTGTAGCAATATTTTCTGACTTTGTTAAGTGTGATAAAACTAGAAAAAATATTTAACTGATAACTGATTAAAAGGCGGGGTTTTAGACCTAGTTATGTTGATGATTTTTTTATTCTATTCGTTACTACAAGGAATGACTAAAGAAAGATGTCTCAAGAAAAAAAATATTGGCAAATTCCTGTATCCGATCATCTCCCTCATTTATTTATTGAGTGTGTCAAAAATTATGCACCAAAATTATCAGGAAAATATCTAGCACAATTATTATGGCAACGTGGAATTAAAGATACTAAAAATATAGTAGGCTTTTTAAATCCAAAACAATATCAACCAACTAGCTCCTTTGAATTTGGCGTAGAAATTAACAAAGCCATAGAAAGAATTATCTCTGCTAGAAATAATCAAGAAAAAGTTGCCATCTGGGGAGACTTTGATGCAGATGGCATTACTTCAACATCTATACTTTGGGATGGATTAGGAGAATTTTTAGATAAAAATAACCAATTAACTTACTATATTCCTAACAGATTTACAGAATCTCATGGTTTGAATTTTGCTGGAATTGAAAGGTTAGCCAAAGAGAATTATAGTTTGATAATTACCTGCGATACAGGTAGTACAAATATTGCCGAAATAGAATATGCAAATAGTTTAGAAATAGATATAATTGTCACCGATCATCATACCCTTCCCTCAGAACGTCCGCCATTATTTGCTATTATTAATCCCCGCTATTTTTCCCCCGCTCATCCCCTATATAATTTGTCAGGAGTTGGAGTAGCTTATAAACTTATAGAAGCACTTTATTTAACTTATCCAGAAATACCAAAACTTCCCCTAACAGAATTATTAGACTTAGTAGCTATTGGTTTAATTGCCGATTTAGTTCAACTAACAAATGACTGTCGTTATCTAGCACAAATAGGTATTGAAAAATTAAGTACACAATTAACTAAAACTACCAGACCAGGAGTTGCTAAACTTTTAGAGCTGTGCAAAAAAACAGGCGATCGCCCTACAGATATTTCTTTTGGTATTGGTCCTCGGATTAATGCTGTAAGTAGAATTATCGGAGATGCCAGTTTTTGTGTGGAACTTTTGACCAGTCGTGACCCTAAATATTGTCAACAACTGGCTATCGAAACAGAACTGGCCAACTCTAGGCGCAAATCTCTACAAAGAGAAGTAGCTGAAGATGTTGCTCAAAAATTGACAAAATTAGACCTTTCCACCACTCATGTCATAGTTCTGACAGACCCTCAATGGCCTGTCGGTGTTCTAGGATTAGTGGCAGGCCAGATAGCTGGAGAGTATGGTTGTCCTACTATTTTATTAAGTGAGGAAACGGAAGCTACTAGAACTTCTGAAAAATTATTAGCTCGTGGTTCTGCCCGTTCTGTTGGTAAAATAGACCTTTATGAGTTGGTGAAAAATCAGGCACATTTATTAGATAGGTTTGGCGGTCATCCTTTCGCTGCTGGTCTTAGTTTGCCTGTAGAAAATATTCCTATATTTACAGATGCTATTAATCAACTATTGGGACAAACATTAGGAGTAAGTCTTAACCAAAACTCGGTAATAGAAGTGGATTTAATTGTGACTGTATCTGAGTTAGGTAGAGATTTATTTCAAGAACTGAAGCTTTTAGAACCTTGTGGTATGGGAAACCCAGTACCTAAGCTTTTGATTCAAAATTGTTGGTTTACTAATGTTTGGCATCGGAACCAAAAAGATTTGCGGGGAAATAAGGTCAAATATATTAAAACAAATTTTGAAATTTGTGATGAGTCTATAGATAAAGGGTTTCCGGGTATTTGGTGGGGTCATTATAAGGATGAAATTCCTGAAGGCATAAGTGATGCTGTTGTGGAATTGGATTTTAATACTTACGAGAAACGTTATGAGGTTCGACTTATTGCTGTACAACCTAATCTCCAAGATACTCAAGTCATAGAATTGAATCCTGTCGATTGGATATTGGACTGGCGTGGAGGAATTCAAAATTCAAAAGTCAAAAGTCAAAAGTATTTTCCTATTGGGGGAAATGAAAATTCAAAATTTGAGACTCAGAACTATAGCGCTATAGAAAATTCTCAGAACTTACCTTCCGAAAATAGAAATTTAAAATTTGATACTCAGAACTATAGCACTATAGAAAAATCCCAAGTCTTACCTCCGGCGGGAAATAGAAATTCAAAATTTGAGACTCAAAACTATAGCGCTATAGAAAATTCTCAGAACTTACCTCCGGGAAGAGGAATTCAAAATTCAAAAGTCAAAAGTCAAAAGTATTTTCCTATTGGAGGA
>NZ_LGSU01000221.1 GCF_002260545.1 Hydrocoleum sp. CS-953
AACTTATATT
This sequence comes from Hydrocoleum sp. CS-953, assembly GCF_002260545.1. Taxonomy (GTDB): domain Bacteria; phylum Cyanobacteriota; class Cyanobacteriia; order Cyanobacteriales; family Microcoleaceae; genus Trichodesmium. The sequence continues at coordinate 11 of NZ_LGSU01000221.1, forward strand.
TTAATAAAATCAATCCAACTTATCATAAAGAAAAAAATACTAAAGTATAGTATTTTGAGACTATTCATTATAAAACCGAGATGAGGCATAAAAGGTAATAAATTATGAACAATGGTTCTATATCTCCGGTTGTACTAATTATTCTAGATGGTTGGGGTTATCGAGAAGACAAAGATGGAAATGCTATTACTGTGGGTGAAACACCTATAATTGATAGTCTTTGGCAAGCTTATCCCAAAACTTTAATTCAAGCTTCTGGAAAAGCTGTCGGTTTGCCAGAAGGTCAAATGGGTAACTCAGAAGTTGGTCACTTAAATATTGGAGCGGGGCGAGTTGTTCCCCAGGAATTAGTAAGAATTTCTGATGCAGTAGAAGATGGTTCAATAGCAGAAAACCAAGCTATTAAAAAGATTTGCCAGGATGTGATAGAGCGTAATTCTAAACTACACTTAGTAGGTTTATGTTCCCCTGGAGGAGTTCATTCCCATATAGACCATTTATTAGGTTTACTGGATATGGCTAAGGCCAAAGGAATTTCTGATGTCTGTATCCATGCCATTACTGATGGACGTGATACAAATCCTAAATCAGGAGTTCAGGTACNTATTAAAAAGATTTGCCAGGATGTGATAGAGCGTAATTCTAAACTACACTTAGTAGGTTTATGTTCCCCTGGAGGAGTTCATTCCCATATAGACCATTTATTAGGTTTACTGGATATGGCTAAGGCCAAAGGAATTTCTGATGTCTGTATCCATGCCATTACTGATGGACGTGATACAAATCCTAAATCAGGAGTTCAGGTACTCAAACAGATAGAATATCATACTAATCAAATTGGTGTAGGCAGAATTGCTACAGTTAGTGGTCGCTATTATGCAATGGATCGGGATAAACGATGGGACAGAATTCAAAAAGCTTATGAGGTAATGACCAAAGATGGTTATGGAACTGGTCTTTCTGCTTCTGATTTACTACAAAAGTCTTATACTGAAGGTATAACAGATGAGTTTGTCATCCCAATTAGAGTAACTCCTGGAGCTGTAGAACCTGGAGATGGTATAATTTTCTTTAATTTTCGCCCAGATCGTGCCCGTCAATTAACTCAAGCTTTTGTAGATCCAGATTTTAATGGGTTTGAGCGTCAACAAATTCAACCATTGACATTTTTAACTTTCACTCAGTATGATTCTAGTTTCCCAGTTATTGTGGCTTTTGAACCTCAAAATTTGAATAATATTCTGGGACAGGTAATTTCTCAGAATGGTCTGCGTCAGTTCCGGACTGCGGAAACTGAAAAGTATGCTCATGTAACTTACTTTTTTAATGGGGGTTTCGAGCAACCATTTGAGGGAGAAGACCGAGAATTAGTTCAAAGTCCAATGGTAGCTCATTATGATGAAGCGCCCGAAATGTCTGCTGAAGAAGTGACAGAAGTGGCGATCGCTGCAGTGAAAAAGCAAATCTATTCTCTAATTGTTATTAACTATGCTAATCCTGATATGGTGGGTCATACTGGAGTTATGGATGCTGCGGTAAATGCGATTCAGACAGTTGACAATTGTCTAGGAAAACTTTTAGAGAGTATTAGTAAAGCAGGTGGCACAGCGATTATTATTGCTGACCATGGAAATGCTGAATATATGTGGGATGAAAATGGCAGTCCTTGGACAGCCCACACAACAAATCCGGTTCCTTTTATACTTATAGAAGGAGAGGGACGTAAAATTCCTGGTCATGGGACTAGCGTATCTCTACGAAGTGATGGACGGTTGGCAGATGTAGCACCAACTATTTTGGAAATTCTCAATTTGCCTCAACCTGCTGAAATGACTGGAAAGTCAATGATTAATAAGGCAGAGTACGATCTTAAACAAAATCGTACTCCTATGCGAGTTGGTTTGTAATACCGTTTCACGGAAATTATCAAGTCAAAAGTCAAAAGTAAGATTTTACAGATTTAAGACTTTGACGGGACATTAGTTTCAGGAAATTATTTCACACTTAATGTTTGAAACTATTTTGTGACATCTTTAAAAGTGAATTGGTATCAGGTTTATCAACACTAATTATTAGTGATTTTTTTAAGTTTAAATAACGAGTCAGAAGATTATGAATGTTGTTCAACTTGCGGAAATTATCTGGTTTATATCCGCTCTTGGTATTATTATATTTGTCTTATTACATAGCCCGAAAGGTGATGGGATAGGTGGTATTGGTGGACAAGCTCAGTTATTTACCAGCACTAAGAGTGCAGAGATAACTTTAAATCGAATTACTTGGACTTTATCTGTGGTGTTTATGGGTCTAACTGTGCTTCTGAGTGCAGGTTGGTTGCCACAATAATAATTTAGAATTTAGAAGTTAAATTCTTGCTTTAGCTTTTTGTTTCATCCGTAGGGGTTTGGTCTCCAAACCCCCATTCATTGTATGGTTGCCACAAACAATAAGAATTCAGAATTTAGAATTTAGAA
>NZ_LGSU01000222.1 GCF_002260545.1 Hydrocoleum sp. CS-953
AGTAATTAACACAGGTAAAATAAATTATTACCTAATTATTAGTCATTTAATGTTCATTATTCTTCTGTGTACGGACGCCCTTATGCAACGTCCCTCCTCCACCTAATCAAATATAGCAAGGTTTTTGAGAAATGGTATTACACACTACTAGGGCAACTCTAAGATAAAATATCTGCTCAAATTAGATTAGTTAAAATCCCCGAACCCCTACTCTGAAAAATCTTCTTATTTTCTGGTTAAAACTAAATCCAAAATTGCTTGAGCAGCTCGATCGCCAACTCCTTCTTCTCCCAAAGATTGACGCATTTCCTGATAATCAGTTAATGTTTTAGTGCGACGTTCAGAATTTAATAAAAGTTCCAAAGCTTCAGAGACAATATTTTCAGGAGTAGCATTTTCTTGGAATAATTCTGGTACAATAGACTTCATTTGTACTAAATTAGGTGGAGACATAAATGGAATCGAAAACCTCAAAATATTCCTAGCAATCCAAACAGTTATAGGATTAACTTTATATATTACGACTTGAGGAACATTTAGCAAAGCTATTTCCAAATTTACAGTACCAGATTTAGCGATCGCCAAATCAGCTCCAGCCAAAATTTCTAAATTATTACTTTCTTGTATTTCCTGACTATTTTTTGTAGAATTTTTTGAGGAAGATGGATAAATTGTTGCCTGTAGTTGATACTTTTTAATTGCCTCTTCAATAGGAGAACGATAAGTCTCTAAAGATAGAGGAATTAGAAAATGAACTAGGGGTAATTTCTCCTGAATTATTTTAGCTGCTTCAAAAATTACAGGCATTAAATATTTAACCTCTTGTTTTCGAGAAGCCGGCAATAAAGCGATCGCCAAAGTATCAGAATTTATGCCCAAAATACGACGAGCTTCTTCCCTAGTAGGAGCCATTTTTATCCTATCAATAGTAGGATGACCTACCCAAGTAACATTAGCTCCCTGTTGCCGAAAATAATTTGCTTCTCCTGGAAAAATAGCCAAAAGTTTATCTGTCAAATTGACTATTTTAGTTGTTTTATCCTTTCCCAAAGACCAAACCCATTCTTGAGGAGCAATGTACCAAATAATCGGCAAATTCGGCCAGGTTTTGCGAATATAATTACCAATATTAAGATTAGGCCCCATATAGTCTATCAAAATAACTATATTAGGAGATTCGTTGTGTAGATATTCCTTAGCTTTTTGTTGAATTTTCAGAGTAGGAAAAATGAAAGACAAAGATTCAATAATTCCGACAGAACCAATTTTAGTTGTATTTCCCAATAAAGTAGCACCAGCATTAGCCATCTTCTCCCCCCCCAAAGCTACAATATCCAAATTTAAACCCCGAAGTTGAGCTTGACGGTAGAGAGCTTCAACTAACAGGGCACCTTGTAAATCTCCAGAAACTTCACCTGTACTAATAAAAATTTTAATAGCAGTCATTTCAGTTATAAGTTATCAGTTATCAGTTATCAGTTATCAGGAAAATTTCTAGTAGACCTAGCAGACCTATACATCTAAAATGCTGCCATAGTAGGGGCTGGTTTATCATTAAATTCATGAGTTTAACCATTATATGTATGAAATAAACTATATATGATATTGCATTTCCCATAGTCATAAGGTACACCTAATACACCTTATATTGGCGTTGGTGAATTAGGGTATGATTTGAGCGCTAGAGCGATCGCCGTGAATATCTATCAGGAACTGGAACATCCAAAAATTTTAGATAATGAATTAGTAAGAGAATTGAATGCTTTAACATCTAAGCGAGATGCGTGAGTAGCAAAGAGTCCTTCGATGTAATCTGGCGTTCTGGGTGCCGAAGTTAGCGTATTTTCTCCTTCTACTCTCGTCATATAGGTTTGGCTGATAATTTGATCCCCATCATTAATAAAATTGCCATATACTTTCCATCCATCTGTCACATAAACACGACATTCCCATTTTTTAACTTTTTCCCATAAAGGATAAAATGTTTCTCCACTACGATTTCCCATAACCCCCATACAAAATTCCTTTTTGAAAATTATCTACTGCCGCTCCTGTACCAAATTTGGTTTTTTTTGAGCCTACAAATGTCTGTAATTCGTCTAGCTCTCCTAGTTGAGGAATTTATAACCGAGAGTAAGAATCGGGTAATAGTTTTCCTACAAGTTTTAACCCAGTTGATAATTGTAGTATGGTGTACCTTTTTGACTCTTGATATTCCTCTTAATTAAGCCCATACCATTAACATACATTTTTCAGCATTCATCTGGGGAGTTCATCACTATAACCTCTATAAGTTTCATAGCAATCAATAAATTGACGACCACATTCTAAACAAATGTGGCCGTCAACCATTACTTGCGATGTCTAATTAACCGGATTCTATATAAAGTCTCCAACAATCAAGTTATTGAAGTCTCCTTTGAGCAGATCGATGCCTGGGTCGGAATCATCTATGACCCCTGCGTTGGTGAAAGTGCCATCCCC
>NZ_LGSU01000223.1 GCF_002260545.1 Hydrocoleum sp. CS-953
GATAAAAAGACTTCACAGGAGATGTCCCTTGGACAAAAAATATGATGTATGACCTAAAAAACTATATTAAAGCCATTCCCATGCGACTCCTGACTCCTAAAAATTACCGAAATAATTAATAATTAAACAATTAAATAATTAGATAATTCACGCCTTGAAGCCTCCCCTTTCAAGGGGAAAAAGCGGTCGTTTGCGGAGCATTCCGTTAGGATGGGATGGATGGGTTACCTAACCATATCCAATCGACCAAGAGAAATAAATATTTTCCTTATTTGTCTTACCTCTCCCTTTTAGGGAGAGGTAATTATCAATTATCAATTATCAATTATCAATTATCCATTAATGAACCTAGCTATTTGTAGCAAATATTTATCAAACTGGTATTACTATTCCCTTCAAATGAGAAGTAAATCTAGATTGAGTTTTTTATTAGAAAAAAACGTTATTTTGAGTACCCAATAATCCTTGTGAACAGCTACTATTTAATGCTGTTTTCCCCTATTCCCTTCTACTGATAAATATTAGTTGCCTTAATCATGTGATAAGCAATAAGTAATTGAGTCAAAGCTAGAGGATAACTCTGAAGCAACTCCCCAGTTGTACCAACTAACTTACCAATATCTGGGTCTCCTTCAGGGGAGCAGAAATCTTTTAAGTTAGGCATTTCATTGCAAAGAATCATCTCTAACTCATTTACCTGTTCCTTAGTAGCATGACTATCAATTTCCAAAACATCAACTGGTTTACCCATATCCCTATCTAAACCCAAACGGACTGCAGGTTGAAAATTAGGACTACCTTGATCGATAATTGCCAGAAAATCTGGATGAGGAATAGTTGGTCTCAGTACCAAACGGACATGAAGTTGAGAACTATTTATATCGTTTGAAGGGGGATAAAAAGTAACAACTACATCTGCCCACTTACGTTGGGGACGGATAAACTCCTCTGAGTCTGGTTCCCGCTTTTCCATCTCTTTCAGGACTTGTGCTTCAGTGTAGCCCCTTTTCATCGTGTCCCGTTTTACTTTCCATTTCGCTCTTAATTCTTCTGGGGGGGCCAAATAAACTTTAACATCGTAACAGTCCCTTGCCCCTCTAGTCGAATAACCAAGCAATCCCTCAACAATCACAAATTTGTTAGGCTTGATGTATTCTGGAGGGTCAAATTTTCCGGTTGAGTGATTATAAATAGGTTTGAGAATTGGTTGTCCGGTACGCAACAGGGTTAGATGTTGCTGCATTATATCAAGATGGTTACAGTCTGGGTGGAGGGCAGTAATACCTATTTCAGCTCGTTGTTTTCGATCGTAGCGATGGTAGTCATCTGTACAGATAACAGTGACATTTTCTGGACCTAATACTTGAGCTATTCCTCTAGTCAAGGTAGTTTTACCTGCAGCGCTATCACCCACAATACCTAGGATTATTGGACGATGAGTCATAATTTTATTCTCCCTGTACCGGACAATGGCCTATATGGCACAGCCTTAAATTTTTAGTAATAATTAATTTTATGTTGTATTTGGCACTGAGGGCAAGATTTTTGGTAATCAAGGAAATGGGAAGTATAGCGCTACGCACAAGTCAAAAGCTATAGCTTTTCGGATTTATTTTAAATGAACTCTANGGCCTATATGGCACAGCCTTAAATTTTTAGTAATAATTAATTTTATGTTGTATTTGGCACTGAGGGCAAGATTTTTGGTAATCAAGGAAATGGGAAGTATAGCGCTACGCACAAGTCAAAAGCTATAGCAATTCACTTTTAGGGGAGTGAGGGAGAAATAAACATAATAATAATTAAGATTAATTTGCCAATAATTAACAAAAAGATGATTAGGTCTGTCCTAATTACTTAAGAACTAAAGTATCACTGAATAATTAACAATGAACAATTAATTATTAATTATTAATTGTTCATTGCTGAACCAAGTATAGCATTACGAAGGAAGGATTAGTATAACACTATAAGTATATAGCAATTCCCAAGAAGCGTGAGGTACAAAATTCGTTTGTTTTAGGGAACACTTAACTGGGAATACTTAACTGGTATGGAGGGAATAGAAAAGAAATTAAAGATAGGTTTACCTCATAAGCTTGAGAAACGCTATACTGATTTTTTTAATTCATAAATCAAGGGTTATATTATATTATAACTTAATTATAATTTTACCTTGGTAAGAGTTTCCACTCTCTAATTTTCTCCCACTCAACCATTGCTGAAATACTTCAAACCTACCATCATCAGGATTAACAATGCGATAAATTCTCAATCGTTTTTTCTGGTGAGTTTCTGTTCGTAAAAATTCCAAACTATAACCAATTTTCTCCAAAAAACGCCGCACAATTATAATCGGGCTAGAGTTAGCAGCTAATCCTATTCCTAATATAGTTTTAATTTCTGTTCGGTTTGACAATGCTGTTTTTCCTAACAATTGTAAATCTGGATCTATATTTTTCAATTCCCTTTGTTTATCCTTCAATAATG
>NZ_LGSU01000224.1 GCF_002260545.1 Hydrocoleum sp. CS-953
AATTTGAATCCGAAAAAATGAGATTCAAGTTATTTCTAGTCACGACTACAGCAATCGTAAATAATCTGTGAAAAAGAACTGTAGGGGTTTGGTCTCCAAACGCAATATAATAAAGGGTTTGGAGACCAAACCCCTACCATAAAATGTTACAACTTATTTAGAACTTAGAAGTTAGTAGTCAGGTGAGTAATTATTATAAATTTTACGGAAAGGGAACTCTCTTTGTTGTAGTCTATGCCAACTTGCTGAATCTAACTATTATTTTTTAGCAAAAATTGTCTTGACATATATTGACAAATAAAGTAGATATAATGAAAAGTAAAAACATCACCCTTAACCCGATTTTACCAGTCAAATTATTACTAAGTTTTTTACCTTTACTACTTTTAATAAGTTGTGGCAGTCAACGAAAAACAGCAAGGTTCGCTTCAGAATCAGCAAAAAATGTAAGAGTTTCAGAAGATATAGTATTACGACAAGGTGTACCAACTTCAATCGCAGAATCTCAAATAGATTCTAGTCTAGAACCAATCTCAAATACAGAAGAATATAATCTGATTAATGACAACCCTTTTAAAGTAGTAAAAAATAATCCCCTCTCCACATTTTCTATTGATGTAGATACAGCATCTTATAGTAATTTACGTCGCTTTATTACTCAAGGTCAGCTACCACCAAAAGATGCTCTAAGAATTGAGGAATTAATAAATTATTTTACTTACGACTATCCCCAACCAAAAGCAAATAATCCCTTTTCTATTACGACAGAAATTTCTGATTCTCCTTGGAATAGTCAACATCAATTAGTTCATATTGGTATTCAAGGCAAAGATATAGTTACAGAAAATTTACCTCCTAGTAATTTAGTCTTTCTCTTGGATGTTTCTGGTTCGATGAATAATGCCAATAAACTACCCTTAATCAAATCAGCTTTTCAATTATTGGTAGATGAACTAACAGAAAAAGATACTGTCTCAATAGTTGTTTATGCTGGAGCAGCAGGAGTAGTTTTACCTCCTACAAATGGCAACGAAAAAGATAAAATTATCGCAGCAATTAATAACCTCGAAGCTGGAGGTTCGACTGCTGGAGGTGAAGGAATTAAACTTGCTTATGATTTAGCTAAAAGGTTTTATCAATCTTCAGGAAATAATCGAGTTATTCTGGCGACTGATGGAGATTTTAATGTGGGAGTTTCTAGCGATGCTGAATTAGTCAGAATGATCGAAAATTATCGAGATGAAGGAATTTTTCTGACGGTGCTTGGTTTTGGTACGGGTAATTTTAAAGATGCCAAAATGGAACAGTTGGCTAATAAGGGAAATGGGAATTATGCTTATATTGATAATCTTTTGGAAGCGAAAAAAGTGTTAGTGACTGAGATGGGAGGAACTCTACTAACTATCGCTAAAGATGTCAAAATTCAAGTGGAATTTAATCCCGCAAAAGTACAAGCTTATCGTTTAATTGGTTATGAAAATCGACTGTTACGTTCTCAAGATTTTAATGATGATAAAAAAGATGCGGGAGAGTTAGGTGCAGGACATTCGGTTACGGCNAAGATGTCAAAATTCAAGTGGAATTTAATCCCGCAAAAGTACAAGCTTATCGTTTAATTGGTTATGAAAATCGACTGTTACGTTCTCAAGATTTTAATGATGATAAAAAAGATGCGGGAGAGTTAGGTGCAGGACATTCGGTTACGGCACTTTATGAAATTATTCCTGTGGGAGTAGAAAGTAATGTGAATTTGCCGGGAGTTGATGAGTTGAGATATCAAGATAATCAAGTTGATGAGGCAGCTTATAATAGTGATGAATTAATGTTAGTAAAGTTGCGTTATAAGGAGCCAAAGGGTACAACTTCTGAGTTAATAAAACAGCCAGTTGTTGATAAGGGAGTAAGTTTAAATGATGCTTCTAATAATTTTAAATTTGCTGCTGCTGTGGCTGAGTATGGAATGATTTTGCGAGATTCTGAATATAAAGGTGATGCTAGTTTTAGTAAAGTGTTGAAGTTGGCAAATGAGTCGAAGGGTTTAGATTTAGAGGGTTATCGGAGTGAGTTTATTAATATGGTTGAAAGTAGTCAGAAATTGATGGAGAAAAAGTAGATGAGGAATTTTAGGTAAAAAATACCTCATCATAGATTAATGTATACCACAATTTGTGGCTTTTATCCCGCACTCTCTTGTGAAAGGAGTAGTGGGATTTTTTGATTAGGCTTAATTGAGGAACTTATATCATTTTAAGTTTATTTTTAAACATCTTGAATAGAACAAGATTCTGTTCGATTTTTATTCAAAAATTCTCCTACTTTTTTAGGAGAAGAACTTGAATCTGGGATTTTAGGGTTATCTGGTTGAAACAAAGGTTGATTGTATTTTTTTCGGCCCCATTTTCAGACCTAGAGTATTATTAACTCTTTCCGGAAAATCCGAGGATGCTCTTCTCGAACTTGCTGCTAAATATACTGACTTTTTGCAAGAGA
>NZ_LGSU01000225.1 GCF_002260545.1 Hydrocoleum sp. CS-953
AATAGTTAGAGTAGTTTCCGCACGTTATTATTGTACATATGCACTTGCTTGTGCGACAGCTATATACTTTCATGCAACAAAGCCCAGAAAATCTATAAAATTAGAGATTTATCAACAGATATTAACATATACCAATAATGTAAAATACTATCAGGCGATCGATTAATCAAGTAATATCATGTCCGGTTGAACAGTAATAATTAAAGCTCGTAGAATTGCTCTAGCCCTAAGATAGATATTTATCGGGCTAGAGCAATTCTACAAACAAAAACTTTTTTATGATTAATAGACATCTCCTGACTCCTCACCCATAAGACTTCCAATTCCAAATCCTAACTAGGCAAACAAACATCAGGAGCGCACAAACCAGGAAATTCCACGGTAGTTACTTCAAGTGTATCTAGCTCAATTCTGCGAATCAGATGATTATTCGTATCTGCAATAAATAAATGTTGCGCGATCGCACTTAATCCTGATGGTTCAGAAAAGCGAGAATGAATACCTCGCCCATCCTGATGACCTGCTACACCATCTCCTAACATGGTACGACATAAACCCGCATGATATTCCACCCGCTTAATTTTGTGATTATAGGTATCAGCAACCCAAACATAATTTTGAGTATACTCTACTCCCAAACAATGCTGTAGCAAAACCTCTTCACCTCTACCATCCTTGTCTCCAAAGCCAAATAATTCCTCACTACCACAAACAGTACGCACTTTAGGATGCTCATTAATACTCACTGCACGAAGTGAACTCACCTCACTATCAGCAATAAATAACTCATTCCCATCTGTACTAATACCACTAGGTTGAGCAAAAGCTGATTCTGTTAAAGAACCATTTACACAAGATTCTCCACCATTACCTGCATAAATACTAATAATACCAGTATCAAGTTCCAATAAGCATATTTGGTGTGAACCTGCCATAGCTATAAAAAGGCGATCGCCTACCTTCTCCACATCCCAAGGAGAATTAAGCTTAGTTTCTTTAGCCACCCCAATATCAGGTAAAATTTGACGACTTTGTTCTCCGGTACCTGCAATAGTTTCCACCTGCTGAGTTTGAAAATCTATTTTGCGTAAAGTATGATTTTCTGTATCAGCAACATATAAAACTTGATTTTTAGGATCAAAAGTCATACCTTGGGGAGCCGAAAATTGAGCTTCATCAAATGAACCATCAATTAATCCTGCTTTTCCACTACCAATAATGTGCAAAACCTCACCTTCTAGTGTACTGACAACAATGCGATGGTGTCCCGTATCAGCAACAAATAATTGATTAGTATAACTATCAGCAAGAACTTTACCAGGAAATGCCAAAGGTGTAGTTAAAGGTTGTTTTTCCTTTTCCAGAATTAAACTAATTTCGCTAGAATTAATAGTGCTTTTATTTTGATGTTCTTCTATCAACTTACCAATAATTTCATCCAAAGCATCACGTTTACCTTCACCAGAAAAAGACCCCACCACATATCCTTCTGGATCGATAATTTTGAAAGTAGGCCATGCACGGACAGCATATTGTTGCCAAACCCTAGACCCACTATCAACTAAAACAGGGTGTTCAATATCATAACGAAGTATGGCCTGACGAATATTTTCCACTTCTTTCTCATTCTCGAATTTAGCTGAATGGACACCAATAACGGTCAAGTTGTCTGGGTATTTTTGCTCAAGAAATTTTAGTTCTGGCAAAACGTGAAGGCAATTAATACAGCAGTAAGTCCAGAAATCTAAGATAACCACTCGTCCTTTCAGAGATTGAAGGGATATAGGTTGGCCTGTATTTAGCCAAGGGTAATTTTGAGGCAGTTCGGGAGCTCTAACGCGAGACATAGGTATTAGATTAATAATACTAAAAGTTAATATTTTTCTAAATTTAGCGAAGTCTGAGAAAATGAGCAAAGTGGGACATTTCAGTTAGCCTCCTCCGGAGGAACTGCGTTATCAGTTAGCCTCCTGCGGAGGAACTGCGTTAACAGTACCTCTGCCTAAAGCCAGAAGCTTGAAACACTAAATCGAATATTTTTTCATCCCCTTCAAAGGGCGAGACCTTATTTTTTAGTCATATTTTGTCCATAGTTTACCATTATCCTTAGTCCCATACAATTGAAGAAGGAGTCATATTACATCTAGTAGCATCGGTAGGATTAAATGTCGTAGGGGCGAATGGCCATTCGCCCACCCTACTTGATAAAAAACCAGTTCTTAAGAATAGAACTGGTTTTTTATTAACATATTTTTTGACTTAATACAGAAGTTTATTCAGTTATATTTTCCGGCTCAATTTCTGGATTAACATCTGGTGTAGAATCATCTAAATTTTCCACCACATCAGAAGTATTTTCCGGCTCAATTTCTGGATTAACATCTGGTGTAGAATCATCTAAATTTTCCATCACATCAGAAGTATTTTCTAATTCAATTTCTGGATTAACATCTGGTGTAGAATCATCTAAATTTTTCACCACATCAGAAGTATT
>NZ_LGSU01000226.1 GCF_002260545.1 Hydrocoleum sp. CS-953
TGTTTGCGTAGCATTCCGGAACGGAAAACGCATGTTTGCCTGTGCAACGTCCCTACAGAGTTAGGAGGAATAGGAATTATAGAACCCATTTGGTATCTATAATTTCAGGACTAAAGCCATGTGAACCCCCCAAACCCGGTTTGTCCTAGACTTCTATTGCTCATGCGCAACGATTTATCCTAGAAACCGGGTACGAAAGTGCGTAAGTCCTAAATTTATTACTTTTAGGGTTTAGTCGTTGCGATCGCCTCAAGTTAAAAGTCAAAAGTTAAAAGTTAAAGATTGTATGTTGGGTCAATGTAATTGTTAATATTAGTAATAAATAATGTAATGGAAGTTTTAAATTGTGGAATATAAAGAAAAGCTAAATAATAGTTAATATAATTTTGTTATATTCTGGAAATTAAAGAAAACTTTCACACACAAAGTTACTGATAAAGTAATAAAAATTAAAAAAGCATTAGGCCAACTCAGGTTTGATTTATTGTTAGTTTACTATATTTTGCAGTAGTTTCCCCCAGCAAGGCAATGGCAGCAGATTATTGTTATTTAGAACAAACTCCAGATTGTGTAAAAAAATTACCCGTCTCTGGAGACTTGTTATGTGTAGATATACCTCCATCTGGAGTTAACTGGATAGATGTGACTTTCACCAATTACTCAAATGACTATGAAGCTGTATGTAACAGTAATATTGGCAACCCAATAGTAGTACCCCCATATAGTAGTAGTGAAGTAATAACTTATCCAGTAGTACCAGGAAGCTCCGTTACATTCTCAAATGCGAGTGATTTTCCAGATACACCAGTACAAATCAGAGTATTTGGGTATTAGTGGTTAATTAAGATAATTGGTAGTAGTGCATTGTAATGGTCGTGCATTTTCATTATCTTTGGAGCGGAGGCTCAACAGTGGGAGCATCTTGCTCTCGTACCTCGTATTCCTTTTTCTTATATAGCATTACTATGCAGGACTACCAGATAATTTTTTGTAGGGCTGGGCAAATGTGGTGATTGATATTAGCAGTTAATCGACTTGATGTTTGCCCACCCTACCTAGATAGCGATCTATTCCAATAATTCAGCTATTTTGCTATTCTGACACAATATTACTACGTTTCATTCTTTTAGCCATAAAATTTGTTAACCCAGGAACAACTAAAATAATAGTTAACATTCGAGTAAGTTGAATTGCCAATACTAAACCCGCATCACCACCTAATTCATTAACTGTTGCAATCATCGCTTCTATTCCTCCAGGGGTGAAACTTAACATAGAAGTAATTAAATCAACCTGAGTAAATTGATGAAATTCATAACCCACCACAAAGAAACCGATAATTAAAATTATTACCAGTACGATCTCAACTAAAATAGCTTTCCACAATTTTCGAGCATTTTCCCAGTCAAACTGAACTCCGATAAAAATCCCTACTAGCAACAACCCGACAGCAAATAACCATTGAGGAACCTGTAATTGGTATGGCGTTCCCCATAAAGTAGTTAACCCAACAATAAAGCTACCCAAAAAAGCAGAAGAAGGCAAACGTAATTTTTTTCCACCCCAAATTCCTAAACCACAGCATCCTGCTATTATTAATAAATTCCAAAACATGGGTATAGTAGTTTTACCTGATGCCAATAAAAAACTTGTGGTCTGAGTCTGCTCAATAGCAGGAAACATCAAAATGCTAACAGTCGGGATAATGAAAACTACTAATAACACTCGTAAATATTGCAGGATAGCAACAGCAATAGGGTCTGCACCTAATTCTTCACTCATGGTAACAATAGCAGAAGCAGTGCCAGGAATAGATGCTAGAAAACCTGTAGAGCGACTAACTCCTCCCCATATAGACAACAGATAGCCTTTAAACATACTCAAAGCACCAGTGATCAAAATACATCCCACGACAGGAATAGCATAAGTGGTAACTACATTAATTGTTTCTGGGGAAAAGCGAAATGCTGTAGCAATACCAACGATCGCTTTACCAAGCAGAATTATGATTCTAGGTAATGGTTGGGGACTACCTTTAATAATTGCATAGATAATTCCAGCAATCATTGGACCGAGCAACCAACCAACAGGAAAGTTGAGCCAGTCGAATATAAACCCTGCGAAAATAGCTAAGGTCATTGGGGCGATGGCTGTTTTGATAGTTGATAATTTGGAGATAATTTCTTGGTGGTTTAACACGCTCAACAATATATATTNATAATTCCAGCAATCATTGGACCGAGCAACCAACCAACAGGAAAGTTGAGCCAGTCGAATATAAACCCTGCGAAAATAGCTAAGGTCATTGGGGCGATGGCTGTTTTGATAGTTGATAATTTGGAGATAATTTCTTGGTGGTTTAACACGCTCAACAATATATATTAAATTTGACAGACAATTTATACAATTTATAATTACTGGTTATTAATGACTATTACAGGATTATATCATGGAAAGGTACTATAATATTGAGGATAGTTTTTTGTTGTCTAAATTC
>NZ_LGSU01000227.1 GCF_002260545.1 Hydrocoleum sp. CS-953
CCAAACAAATCAATATTTCCATTTCCAACTGATGTATCAATATCCGCATTTATATTAATACTTCGACCAGCTTTTAATTCTACAGATGAATCAGTTTCTATCTTTTCATTGATTGTTATATCATTATCAGCTAGAAGAATAACATCCCCTGATAATTCCCCTAAATTTTCAGCCGAAATTGTCACATCAGCATTCTCATCTTGAGCAAAAGGGTCAATAGGAGTTTCTGTTTCTGTAGGTTCTGAATTATCAGAATTTTCTGTTGTCTGAGAATCTGTATTTTCTGTAGCTGAGACTTCCGAATTATTAGCAATTTCTGTTGTGTCTGAATCTGTATTTTCTGTAGATGCAACTTCCAAATTATCCCCTTCTGTTTCTCTAGGTTCTGAATTATCAGAATTTTCTGTTGTCTGAGAATCTGTATTTTCTGTATCTGAGAATTCCGAATTATCCTCTCCCACCGTCACATTTTCTGGGTCTAATAAAATTGTGCCTGGATTACCAAAAGCTGCACTAACATTAACATTTCCATTAAATATTAATTCTTCTTTTCCCGAAACTTCAACAAACCCTCCATCTCCAGAAATTTCTCCACCTTTAGCACTAATATTTCCCGCAAAATTAGTAATTCCATTAGACCAAATTATTACTCTTCCTCCATCTCCATTTGTAATAGCATCGGCAGAAATAAAGGAGTTTTGATTTACAAAAGTTTGCTGAGAATTAGGAACAATTCCATTGCCTTGAAAGTCGCCTCCTATTAATACTGTTCCTCCACCATTTAAAGCATCCGCCTTGATAGTGGTATTGATAAGAGCTACGCGCGAGCCTAATACATTTACTTGGTTTCCGGGATTAGATCCCCCCTGTTGCTGTGAAAGGGAAGTAGTTGATACATCTATATTGCCAGAGACAATAGCATCTCCTGGAGTATCGGCAACTAGAGTATTTGAGTCTGTCAATACCACATCACCATTAGCATTAACTATGACAGATGTAGCCTGAGCTATTTCTCCACCTGTTAAAAGTGTTGCTAAAGATAAGGGGTTTATACCAGCAATATCTTCTCCATTCTGTAGAGACGTTACATCCAACGTCCCTACTTCTAAACTTAATATATGTCCTGGTTGAGATATTCTTAAGACACTACCACCTTCTACTGCTGCGATGGTAATATTACCCCCTGCAGTGGAGAGTTCCCCGGTATTAATAACTGTGCCACCTAATAAGGTTAAATTTTCTCCAGGGTTTAAACTTAAATCTCCTTGATTAACTATAGCGCCTGGGTTAGATACATTAAATTTGTAGCCACTGGGGTTTCCGACTAAATTTGAGTAGTCGTTTGTGCCCATTGCTTGAAACCAGAAATTCTTGCTGTCAAAACCAATACCTGTAGCAGTCGTAACGCTGAAGGAAGCAGGAATGTTGAGGGTAGCATTTTGACCGAACATAATACCTGCGGGGTTCATTAGGAAGAGGTTAGAGTTACCACCGAGGACTTGGATGAGACCATTAATATAAGAAGCGTTCCCTCCTGTGACTCTACCGAGAATATTCTGAGTGTCGGGGGTGGTAAGGAAATTAGCAGTTTTGTTGGTAGGGACATTAAATTTGTCAAAGCTATGGAATAGGTTAGCTCCATTGCGGGTGCCGCCTTCAATATTAAATTGGTTGCCCTGTGGGGTGACAGTTGTACCTGTGCCGTCGTTGGCCGGAGTTATAGGTTGGGAGTTAGCCGGGGGTGCTATGGCCAATGCTCCTAAAATTATAGTCAGAGCTTTTATTCTGTAAGATTCTACAAAAGTCCGTTTCATAAAAATATTCAATATTAAGTGGGGTTGGCATCAAAAGTTTGATAGATTGGGTTAAGAAACGTAGAAGAGGCACTCTGACAATAGTTTTAGTGGAATGGCACAATTGAGAATGAAATTCCACAGGGGGACTTGTTTCATCCCCTCATCTGGGCAGCGCGATCGCGTTGCGTAGTAGGATGTCTATAGAACCTCCATCATTATATATCATAATATATATTATTTATCTGTATATCAATCCATAATAGTAAAGATACTGAACTTTAATTGAGGTGAATATTGCTTGTTGCCGTAAATTTACTGGGAAGATAATCATATCTGGTTGAAAAGTAGTCTGCAGCGACAAAGCGGAAGCAATCTCGTGAAACCCATGAGATTGCTATCCGTTCCGGAATGCTCCGCAAACCTTCCACGGAGTGACAGTCGCAATGACTTATATCATGTCCGGTTGAATAGTTATAATTAAAGTTCGTAGTATAGCTCTCAGCCCTATCTAAAGTTGGGGCTGAGAGCTATTCTACAAACAAAAACTTTATTATAAGTGATTATCCGAACATAATATTATTAGGAGAAGCTTTAAACTTTTCGGCATGCTTTTAGTTCTTCAGAATTCGGACCTGCTATTAGCAGAGAAGCAGCGATGAAATTAAGAGAATTTTATCCTAATGGCAGGAGTACATTTTTTCA
>NZ_LGSU01000228.1 GCF_002260545.1 Hydrocoleum sp. CS-953
TTTAAGGCTCGTTCAATATTTAGCATTCTTCTGGCCAATTTCTGCTTGAACCATTTTACCTTATTTCCCAACAACTCTATTAATGATAATTTCATTTATTTTTTAGTAAAAAAAATTTAAGTAAACTATGAAACCTACAAAAACTCTTTGCCCCTATTGTGGTGTTGGTTGTGGATTAGAAGTATCACCACCAGCAATGCCAGGAAAAGCAACAAATAGAGATAGCAAAGGTAATCCAATTTGGCAAGTACGAGGCGATCGCTCTCATCCATCAAGTAAAGGCAAAGTTTGTGTTAAAGGTGCCACGGTGAGCGAAGCATTGGATAAAAGTCGCCTCAAATATCCAATGATGCGCGATACCCTAGATGAACCTTTTCGTCGCGTCACTTGGGAACAAGCCTTTAGGCGCGTTGTTAACCGGATTCAAACTGTACGCTTCACCCAGGGACCAGATGCAATTTGTATGTATGGATCTGGTCAGTTTCAAACAGAAGATTATTATGTTGCTCAGAAGTTGCTCAAAGGCTGTCTGGGAACTAATAACTTTGATGCCAATTCTCGCCTCTGTATGTCTTCGGCAGTATCTGGATACATTCAAAGTTTTGGTTCTGACGGTCCTCCCTGTTGCTATGATGACTTAGAACAGACAGACTGTGCATTTTTAATTGGTACTAATACAGCAGAATGTCATCCGATCATATTTAACCGTTTGCGGGTACACCACAAAAGAAATAAGAAAGTGAAAATGATTGTGGTAGACCCCCGTCGTACTCAAACGGCAGAAGCAGCAGACCTACATTTGGCAATTCGACCAGGTACAGATATTGATTTGCTTAATGGTATAGCTCATCTACTAATGCGTTGGGGTTTGCTTGATGCAATGTTCATTGATGAGTGTACGACTGGTTTTCCTGAATATACTGAAGTGATTCGTCACTACCCACCGGAGCTGGTGGCACGACATTGTGGGATTCGCTTGGATGATTTGGAAAAAGCAGCTCGTTATTGGGGAAAGTCTCAGCGAGTTTTATCTTTGTGGTCAATGGGGATGAATCAGTCGTCAGAGGGTACGGCAAAAGTGCGAACTCTAATTAATCTGCATTTGATGACAGGTAATATTGGCAAACCAGGTGCAGGTCCGTTTTCTCTGACTGGTCAACCTAATGCTATGGGTGGCAGAGAAGCAGGAGGACTAGCTCATATTTTGCCTGGTTATCGAGTGGTGAAAAATCCTCAACATCGGGCTGAAGTAGAACAGTTGTGGAGATTGACTCCAGGACAAATTTCTTCTGTTCCTGGTCGCACTGCTTGGGAAATGATTATGGCTTTGGAACGGCAAGAAATAGGTTGTTTCTGGATTGCTGCAACTAATCCTGCTGTAAGTATGCCAGATTTAGAACGGACTAAGGCTGCTTTGTTGCGATCGCCTTTTACTGTTTATCAGGATGCTTATTACCCTACGGAAACTGCTGAGTATGCTCACTTGTTATTACCTGCTGCTCAGTGGGGAGAAAAAACAGGTACGATGACGAACTCGGAGCGAGTGGTGACTTTGTGTCCTCAATTCCGTGAACCTTTAGGAGAAGCAAAAGCAGATTGGGAAATATTTGCGGAAGTAGGTCGTCGTTTAGGATTTGTCAATCAGTTTGATTTTGCTGACTCGGAGGCAGTAAGAGCTGAGTTTCTAGAATTGACACGCGATCGCCCTTGTGATATGACAGGCATCACATATCAACGACTCCGAGAACAAGGTCCGACTCAATGGCCTTGCCCTGATAGTAGTGGAGTATCTCAGGAACGTCTGTATACTGACTTCCGATTTAATACTCCTGATGGTAAGGCAAGATTTGCAGCATATTATTCCCAAGGATTGGCAGAACCACCTAATCCTGATTATCCCTTTGTCTTGACAAGTGGGCGGTTATATGGTCATTGGCACACTCAAACTCGTACCGGACGTATTGAGAAAATTAAAAAAATGCACCCGATGCCATTTATAGAAATTCATCCCAAGGATGCTCAGAGGTTAGAGATTTCAGAAAATGATTGGGTAGAAGTAAGGTCGCGAAGAGGCTATGGCAGATTTCCAGCCAAAATTACTAAAGCTATTACTCCTGGTACTGTATTTGTGCCAATGCACTGGGGCGCACTGTGGGGAAATCAGGCCGAGGCAAATGCTTTGACTCATCCTCAAGCTTGTCCTGAGTCTGGGCAACCAGAGTTAAAAGCTTGTGCTGTGGAGTTGCAACCAATTAAATTAGAAGTGGCGACTACGGAATATTTCCCTGTGGAGCAAGTGCTGACCCTCTGATTCAAGGAGAAGATTTATAGATCGCGGTCTAAGTTTGGTAGGGGTTTGGTCTCCAAACCCCTACGAGCCTTAACGAAGTCAGAAGTCAGAAGTCAACCTACCCCTAATACCATTTCTCAAAAACTTTATCTATTTCAGAGTAGGGGAGTAGGGGAGTAGGTAGGGACGTTGCATAAGGGCGTCCGTACAG
>NZ_LGSU01000229.1 GCF_002260545.1 Hydrocoleum sp. CS-953
ATTATAAAATTGATTATATCAAATTCCAACCACAAGTAAAATTACTACATATACTGAATATAAATTTCTTAAAAAAGATATATTTTTTATTCAGTTTTAGATGTTACTGTACTTGTACAGAATCTAATTCTTTATTGGTTTCCTTAGTTTTGGATACTATTGTATTTTGTGCAGAATCTGATTGTTGAGTTTTTTCTCTATGCCAAGATACTTTAGGTAAAATCTGATTTTTATCCACTCTTTCTTGATACTTAATCGCAAAATTGAGCAAAGAGTCTAATAGAGAATCAGATAAATAATGAGGTTTTAAACCAAGGTCTAGTAGATTCGTATTTTTAGCATTGAAATAATGCTGCTCCAATTCTACTCTAGGATTATCCAAGTTGCTAATCTTGACATCTAAATCCATAGTTTTACCCGCTTTCTGTACCATTTTTGCCAAGTCAGCCACACTAAACATTTCCGTAAATTGGTTAAAAACTCTGAATTTACCTGCTTCTGCGGGGTTAGCGATCGCTAGTTCCATGCAACGGACAGTATCTCTAATATCTAAGAAAGCCCGAGTTTGTCCACCTGAACCATAAACAGTTAGTGGGTGGCCAATTGCAGCTTGAATACAAAATCTATTGAGTGCTGTACCAAAAACTCCATCATAGTCCAGACGGTTAATCAAAAGTTCGTCTTTGATAATTTCATCATCTAAAAGACCAGTTAGAGCAACACCATATACCACACCTTGATTGAGGTCTGTAGCACGGAGGCCCCAGATTTTGCAGGCAAAGTGAATATTGTGGCTATCGTGAACCTTACTTAAATGATAGAAAGACCCTGGTTGTTTCGGATAAGGTAAAGTATCCTTACGTCCATTATGTTCAATAGTAATGTAACCTTCTTCAATATCTATATTAGGAGTACCATATTCTCCCATAGTTCCCAATTTAACCAAGTGGGCATCTGGAAAATCCTCTTTCATCGCATAGAGAATATTTAGAGTACCAACAACATTATTAACCTGGGTCATAACAGCGTGTTCCCGGTCAATCATAGAAAATGGAGCAGCACGCTGTTCACCAAAGTGGACTATAGATTCTGGTTCAAACTGACGTAGTGTTTTACTAAGGAAGTCGTAGTTGGTGATGTCTCCTATATATAGGTCAATTTTTTTGCCTGTTAGGTCTTTCCAACGTTGGATACGTTTTTGGATAGGGGCAATAGGTGTGAGGGTTTCCACTTGAATTTCCATATCCCAGTGTCGCCGAACCATACTATCTAGGATCCCTACTTCATAACCCTTACTAGAAAGATAAAGAGCGGTTGCCCAACCGCAGTAGCCATCGCCACCAATTACTAGGACTTTCATAAATTTACTTTGAATCTTGCTTACTGATATTCGGTTAATGTACCAGGTCTTGGCAATTTTTGACACTCTCTGGTTAAATCAAAGGTTTGTTGCGTACCGAAAGTCCAACCTTAGACCAGGGAAGGTGTCGCATAATTCCACAAGAAAGACATTTAACATGATGTTATTGATTTGCTGAGGCCAAATTAAAGGTTTCATGTCACGCCAGCAAAGAGTCTGAAAATCAAATTGCGAAATTATTTCCTTTCAGATTCAATGGGTAAATCTATGATATGCTTTTTATTTCTAAATGCCTCATGCTCCTAATTTCAACAATATTTTTATACCTATTTTCCAAAAAATCTTTCTACTAAAATTATTATGTGAAACTATAACTTAGAGATTTGTACTTATCAGCTCCAACTATCACTAGCAAAAAACTTAACGTAGCAAAATTTTATGAAATTCGTCTGACAACTTGTGGGTAAGATATACCAACCGATGACAGGGAAATGTCGAATTGTAACTTGATCGGCAAAGGTAGTCCAACAGATAAATTCAAAAAGTCCAGCGATCGCTCCCCATACCTGTTTATCTATGTTCAGGCTCACATTCTGTGTCATGGCTAATAAATTTCTGTTCATCTATCTCAGAGTGACTGTTGAGATAGGTAGTTTTCTCTTTCTGGACTACGGTACAAGCTTTTCCTGGTTCTACCTCACCTCTAAAACTATTACCTGTCCATTTTTTAATAAAAGTACAGCCTGGTAATTTTTTAATTTGTTATTTTTTGAGGTTTTCTAGGCGTTGGGGGTTGCGGGCACCTCCATAAAATTCTTCTTCTTCAATGGCGTAGTTTTCAATATCTATATGTTTTTTTGAAGAGAATAATTTCAGTTTATTGAGGGTAATTTCATCAGCTTGCTCTAGATCAAGGGTAAGTCCATTGAGCAGTTGATATGCAAGTGGACGCATATAGACGCGAATATGGGCAAAAAAAAGGGGTGGGCGATCAAAAGCTTATTCTTGGTTACTGAAGTCAGGAGCTAACCAACGTGCCAAGGTAGCCAAAGTAGTAATGTCTATTGAGTAGGTCATTTTGATTGAGTGTAAATTTAGGATTTCAAGTTCAAAATAAAATTTTAAATTAATTAGTTAAATGT
>NZ_LGSU01000023.1 GCF_002260545.1 Hydrocoleum sp. CS-953
TATTAAAGGTTAAGGTAGTCCTAAAGATTGAACAATGTTAGTTGGTACATCTATGAAAAAGTAGAGTATTAATACCAATGTCAAAGAAATTTAGTGGTCAGGTATGCAAATATTTATTGATTGATATTAAAGGTTAAGGTGGTCCTAAAGATTGAACGATGTTAGTTGCTACATCCCTTCAATTGTTATAAGGTAGACGAGCAAAATTATTACTTTTTTCCCACTACCAAGGTTAACAAATAGAATATTCATATAATGAGGGATCGATCAAATTATTGGATTGAAATTTAAGACAGCAAAACCTTTTATCCTCTCTACTCTTCTATTTTTTTGCCTATTTCCTCCTGACTCGTTTCATAATTATTTATAACTGTAAATAGGATATTAATATGTTGATTAAAAATGAACTTCTAGAAATAGAAACTGCTCCAGGAATAGAAATATACAATATTACTCCCCAAGTTATTGATGTCTTAACTAAGACTGGCATAAATGATGGTCAGGTAATTGTATTTTCTAGACACACAACTACCGCTTTAGCTATTAACGAAAATGAGGAAAGATTAATTGAAGACCTGAAAGTTTACTTGAGAAAGTTAGCGCCGGAGTCTGACAAGTATCTCCATAATGATTTACATTTGCGAGATGTTCCTCCCGATGAACCAATTAATGCTCATTCTCATCTAATGGCAATGACTCTAAATAATAGTGAAGTAATACCAGTTGTGTCGGGAAAATTGGCTTTAGGAACTTGGCAGTCAGTATTATTTTTTGAATTAGATGGACCTCGAAAAAGAAATTTATTAGTACAAGTTACTGGCAGATAAGATTTGGTGTCTCAGTCTCTTAAAAAGGATTAGGGAAAACCCTTGCTCTTGATTTAGTTTTCCTGCTTTGAAATTGGTATTACTCTCGGACAAGATAGCTGGCAAATTCAAATTTCAGACTGCAAATTTTCTCAAGACAACCTAACAGTAACTTAGGAGTTATCAATTTAGGTAGGTAAATTTTCTTACTCAATATTTGGGTTGAATAATTTTACTAAAAGTGTAGAGACACAGAACTTTATTTCTGGGAAAGATAGTTAGAGGAAAATTAGATAATACTGGCAAGTGCTGATTTCTGAGTCGAGGAGTTTGAGTATATATGAGCGCACCTTTCCCATTATACTTAT
>NZ_LGSU01000230.1 GCF_002260545.1 Hydrocoleum sp. CS-953
CTATTTAGGATTGCTATAGTTTTGGGAAATTTACTCATTCTAAATGTTGTAAGTTTAATTTTGCCTACATACTCTGTTAAATTTATAATCTAGATAATTGATAAAAATGTATTTTTTTTTGCTCCTTGCTGTCTGCTTATTTTGTAGAACTAATAAATAGAGATATCGCCTAATTTAGTATAACTTTGATTTGTCATTTTCCCAACTGATAACTGAATTGCGCAGTTACGACCATAGGAGGCTAACTGATAACTGTTCAAATTCCATGACTTTTTCCAATTACCCAATGTCGTCTAAAGAAACGAGCTAAAGCTGATTCTTCTAAAGGTAAATAAATTGGTCTGCCATGAGGACAAGTACGAGGGTTTCTAGTAAGTTGCCATCTATTTAATAAACGTTGCATTTCTGGCAAACTTAAAGGAGTTCCATTTCTAATAGCACTTCGACAAGAAGTAGCTACTTTAGCAGATTCTAAATCTCCTCCTTTACTAAGTTCAATTAAAGCATCAGCACAGTCATTTCTTTTAGCTAACATTGCCGGAGCAGTACGAGCTGCCCAAAGTAAATCTCCGAAGGTTTCTACTTCTATATTTAAGCGTTGAAGTTGTTCTATTTGAGCTGAAGATAAATTATGCAAAATAATCGGAGTTTCCAAAGAAATTATTTGCCAATAATCGCATAATTTTTCATATAAAATTCTTTCATGGGCAATATGTTGTTCTATCAACCAAATTCCACTCGGATGTTCAGCTACTATATAAGTATTGTGTAATTGAGCTATCGCTTTTAATTCTATTAATCCTAATTCTCCATCTTTTTCTTCAGTATTATCTGGGGAAACTTCTATAGCTCGACGAGTTTGATAATTCCCTGTATTTTCTGAGACTTTTAAGATTTTTTCCACTCTTTCTGATAAAGGAAATTCTGGCATAATATCCGCACTAAATTGTAATGACTTACCAATTTCTAGATTGATTTGTTGTTGCCAAAATTTCAAATTATCTAGATAAATTTCTGTTTTTGCCGGATGACGATTCCAATTAATTTGATAGGGAAAAATTTGTAAATGAACAAAACAAACAGGATAGCGATCGCGAGGGCAAGTTCGAGCTAAAGAACTAATAATTGTTTGTTCTAATTCTGGGACTTTTACCACCCTCCCATTAATAGCAACCTTAACCCAATCAGGTCGTCTACGATGACATCTATCTGGCAAACCTAAGACTAATTCTAATGATTGTCTATCCAAAAATTGAGAATCTTGATATTGGGAAAAATTAAATTTTTTGATATTTAATTCTTCTGCTTCTTCCTCATCAATTTCTTGTTGAATATACTGTAAATCGCTCAATCTTACCGTCGATAAAATTTGAGGTAAAATTTGTTTTGCCGTAGCACCCGGACTAATTTGTATCCATAATTTACTACCTTGCCAAACTTGCCAAGTAACATCAGGATAACAAAGAGATATTTGCTGAATAATTAATTGTATACCTCGCATTTGTTGCGCCGGAGAAGGCATTCCGTGACGACGTACAGGCCATTTTCCAAAAAGATTAGAAACCTTAACAATAGTACCAGGAGCAATAGCAACTCTTTCAGCTTCAACAGCTTTTCCTTCCTCATTATAAACAACTCGCCAACCTTCATTTTCATTCTCTGAAATAGGTGACTTAGGACGACTTAATATTTCCAAATTTGAGAGATTAGCTAAACTATGAAGTGCCTCTCCACGAAATCCTAAACTGGTAATTTTTGTCAGGTCTTGAAGATTAGTAATTTTGCTCGTACTATGAGGATTAGCAGCTTGTTTTAAATTAGCTAAATTCATACCCATTCCATTGTCAGAAATTTGTACTCGCCACTGTTCATAAATAATAGAAATTATGATGCGAGTTGCACCAGCATCCAAAGNAACTATGAAGTGCCTCTCCACGAAATCCTAAACTGGTAATTTTTGTCAGGTCTTGAAGATTAGTAATTTTGCTCGTACTATGAGGATTAGCAGCTTGTTTTAAATTAGCTAAATTCATACCCATTCCATTGTCAGAAATTTGTACTCGCCACTGTTCATAAATAATAGAAATTATGATGCGAGTTGCACCAGCATCCAAAGAATTTTCTACTAATTCTCGTACTACTGCTGCTAAAGAATCAATTACTTCTCCGGCGGCAATTAAGTTAACAACTTCTTTTGGTAAGGTTTGAATTTTAGATTGCATTTATATCAAGGTATTCAATAATTTATAATTGATAATGAATAATTGATAATTACCTCTACCTAAAAGGAAGAGGATTGAATAAAAGGAAAATTTTTTCTTGTTTCTCCACAGCGAGTGAGAGGCTTTAAACCTTAATTATTAGGTAACAAAAGGCTTATAAGTATGTGGAACATAAAATTAAACTTCAAGCTCAATCTCTGGAAAAAAAACTTATTCCTGCTTTACTTGAAACAGAAGTGGCCTAATCTGAAAAATTGTCTAATTTTGCTAAGGATTATTCCTCTTT
>NZ_LGSU01000231.1 GCF_002260545.1 Hydrocoleum sp. CS-953
AACTATAGCATATTTGTGGTTAATCTTAAAGATTCCTTTGCTTCACTAATAGACATAGGAGTGAAAAAATATATTTTTTTTGCACATCTTAGGCAAGAGGAAACAGGGAAGACTGAACAGGGAAAATATTGTTATTTTAAACATATTTGATAACATCAAACTCTGCCGTTAGGCAAGATTTAGCAAAAGTTTTAGTAAAATTTACTTGGGGTTGGTTGAATAAATTTAAAAGCCTTGAAAGATAAAAGCTTGAGGATTTTTGGATTGAAAAAAATGTCAGGTTTTCAGTTGACAAATATCAAAAACTTAGTATTTTGCGCAGAATAATAGCAGAAAAATCAAGGGAAAAATCTATCTGACTATCTCCTCTATACTACTCTCTACTCCCCCACTACCCTACTCCTCTAGTCTCACGCTTCCCTACTCCTTAAAAAGACTTTTTCAGCAAATCCTACTTAAGAATCACTAAGTAAAATGTAATTTTTTTATGGTTAAATTATCAGAACTACTCTATTTTTCGGGAGGTTTTTCCTACAGATAAGTTACACTAACACTTCGTTCTAGAAAGGACTAAATTTTTAGGCGTGTCAAGCCACTTCTGAACTGACACAGCTAATTNCCTCTATACTACTCTCTACTCCCCCACTACCCTACTCCTCTAGTCTCACGCTTCCCTACTCCTTAAAAAGACTTTTTCAGCAAATCCTACTTAAGAATCACTAAGTAAAATGTAATTTTTTTATGGTTAAATTATCAGAACTACTCTATAAGAGCAAAAATCTCTTATCCATGATTATCTCTATCAACTAAAAAATATGTATTCATCTTTCCCTTACCCTTAATCATAATAGTTCCTCTTGCATCAAATATATATTTACCTTTTAAATAATTGTAAGTTGATTCTGTAACTTGAATCTTATTAGGTTCACCATGAGATTCCATCCGACTAGCAGTATTAACTGAATCACCCCAGAGGTCATAAATAAACTTTTTTCTACCAATAACACCAGCAATAACAGGACCAGTATTAATGCCAATTCTAATACTAAGCTGCATATTATTTTTTTGATTAAAATAAGTAATTGCTGTCTGCATATCCAAAGCCATTTCAGCAATTGCCTCAACATGATCTTGCCTTGGTTCTGGTAAACCTCCAACCACCATATAAGCATCTCCAATAGTTTTAATTTTTTCCAAACTATATCTATCAGTCAACTCATCAAAGCAAGAAAATATTTCATTGAGCAAATCAACTAATTCTACAGGATTAATCTTTTCTGATAGCTCAGTAAACCCTACTAAGTCTGCAAATAAAATAGTAACTTCAGAAAAACCTTCAGCAATATCTTTCCTCCCTTCCTTTAATTTTTCTGCAATAGTTTTTGGCAAAACATTTAACAACAAACTTTCAGATTTTTCTTGTTCAGCTAATAATATTTTTTCTGCTTGCTGCCGTTGATAAATTTCTGTGGATACTCGCTCAAACATTTGATTAAAAGCTCTCATTACCTCTCCCAATTCATCTTGACGCTGAACAGAAACAGAATAAAATTTAACCTGATTTCCATTTTTACTTAAAGCTTCTCCAGCAGCAATTAAGTCATCTCTTAACTTCAAGATAGGATTAATCAATGTAAATCCTAATACCTCCATTGTCACCAAAGTAACAAAAACAGAGATAACTATTACAAGCACTGTAATTCTGCCAATATAAGCATATAATTCTCGTTGAATTTTAGAGGCATCGTGACGAGCAATTAATGTGTAATTGATTCCCAAATAATCTGCGGATAATGCCACATCATATCGCTTACCATCTTGACTCCTAACACGGAGAATATTGTTGTCCTGAAGATGAAAAAAATCTATTTCTGGAGCTTCACCGATAGTTTCAACTAATTCTCCTTTAGAATCATAAATTCTGACTCCCAAAATTACAGAATCTTCCGTTAATGTTTTTACCTTCATCTGAAAGATACCATCAGATGTCATACTGGTTTCAGTTAAACGTACAATAGAATTAAAAATTGCTCCAGAAATATCTTCTAATTGGTGAAGTAGTTCCTCTTCTCGCCGATAATAAGATGGAATTAAAATTAAAGTCTCAATTACTATAATACTGGCAAATATCCACAAGACTATTTGTCTGGATAAACGTGCTCTCAAAGAACAAAATAATCTGGAAATTTTAGGAAACATATACAATTTATTTGCTGGGAAGTTTACTAAAAGCTTGCACCGTTCACCCTCAAATAAAAAAACTAAAATACTATAGAATTAGCTAATACTAATTCACTTCAATAATGTCATAAGTAGTTTCATTACATTCCTTATAATTATAGCAATTCCCACAAGGAGTGACGTACAAAATTCCTTTGTTTTAGGGAGCAGGGAGTAGGGAGTAGGGAAGATGGGAGAATGGGGAGTATAAAATAAGGAAAACAACTGTACTTCATTAGCTTGAGAAACCCTATATTGCCTAAAATTACTAAAGTATTACTTTTGAAT
>NZ_LGSU01000232.1 GCF_002260545.1 Hydrocoleum sp. CS-953
AGTATTTCAAGCCTCCGACAAAAGTAGGAGGTTCACTGACTAACTGATACAATTTATCGACGAAAGACTCAGACTTTATATGTAAAATTTGGCGATCGGTTAACACCAGTATTAGTTGTAGGAGGTGTCTTAACAAAAATAATTTTATGGATGGTTTTAGGGGATAGAGAATATGGCAATTAGGATAGGGGAAAAAAAACAAAAAGATTTACCAAAAAATGAGGTTCAAAGCCTGCCCTTTTAAGGGAATGAAAAAAATATTTGGGGTAAAGCGATGCGAGAAGTGTTAATTGAAGGTTGATCAACAACTGAAGCAACAGACCAAGCTATTAACCAAATTAAAGAAATATTTTCAGTAGTGCATTAAAGAAGTCTGGGATAAGTACCTAGACAAAATTAATCAGAACATCTTTTAATACTTTGACTCAATTAAAATAGCTACTATAACCTGAAGAATTTAACCATTTATATTAGACATCTCCAGAAAAGAGGGAGTAGGTAGTAGGAAGAAATAATTGACGGTTTATGCTCAATAATTGATTTAATTTTTTATTTTTGGAGATGTCTATAGAAAAGAGGGAGTAGGGAATAGCTAGTAGGGAGTAGGGAGGCGGAGCGGCTTCTCTTAAACTACCCCCCATTATATACCTTCAGAAGCTGATTGCTTTTTTGCTACGCGACATCTTTGCGAAGCATTCCATAAGAAAAAGACCCAGTTACAACCCAGGAGGTTAGCTGAGTGCTGAATGCTACTTTAAATATTAGTTTACAATACTTCACAAGATCGGTTACTATAGTTAAAGAAAGGTTAAGATATTTCTAACCTATCCCTAGACTGGATAATTTTTCACCTTGAAAAGAGTTATAAAAACTAACAATCCTAATAACAACTTAAAATTTAACCATGACTGATAACCACTCCCCAGATACAGAGCAATATTCAGAAAATTCCACCGAAATAGATAAGCCAGAAGAAGCTTGTGGTGTTTTCGGGATTTATGCCCCAGAAGAAGATGTAACTAAACTTACTTATTTTGGCTTGTATGCTCTACAGCATCGAGGTCAAGAGTCAGCCGGAATAGCTACTTTTCAAGGCGATCAATTATACATACACAAAGGAATGGGGTTGGTATCTCAGGTCTTTAATGAATCAATCTTACAACAGTTGCCTGGCAATATAGGGATTGGTCATACTCGTTATTCTACTACTGGGTCTAGTCGTATTATCAATGCTCAACCTGCCGTTGTTGATAGTCAGTTAGGTCCACTAGCTCTTGCACATAATGGTAATCTTGTCAATACAGCAGAATTAAGGGAAGAGTTAATCAAACGTGGGTGTGATTTTAAAACCACTACAGATTCAGAAATGATTGCATTGGCGATCGCCACAGAAGTTAAAATTGGTAAAAGTTGGCTAGAAGCTGCTATTAGTGCTTTTCATTTATGTCAGGGAGCTTTTAGTTTAACTATTGCTACTCCAGAAGGTTTAATGGGTGTCCGAGACCCCCACGGTGTAAGACCTCTAGTGATTGGTACTTTAGAAGATATTAACCCGAAAAGATATGTCCTAGCTTCAGAAACTTGTGCTTTAGATATTATTGGTGCAGAATATCTGCGGGATGTTGAACCTGGAGAGTTAGTTTGGATAACAGAAGAAGGTATGGCTTCTTTCCACTGGAATCAAAAACCCCAGAGGAAGCTATGTATTTTTGAAATGATTTATTTTGCCCGCCCCGATAGTATTATGGAAGGCAGTAGTTTATATAGCTACAGACTGAGAATTGGACGCCAATTAGCAAAAGAATCATTAATAGACGCAGATATGGTAATAGGTGTTCCTGACTCTGGCATTCCAGCAGCGATCGGTTTTTCCCAACAATCAGGTATTCCTTATGCGGAAGGATTAATCAAAAATCGCTACGTTGGCCGTACCTTTATTCAACCGACTCAGCACATGAGAGAATCAGGTATTCGCATGAAACTTAACCCTCTCAAAGATGTGTTGGAAGGTAAGCGAGTAATTATGGTTGATGATTCCATTGTCCGGGGTAATACGAGTAAGAAGATTGTTAAAGCTTTACGAGATGCTGGCGCAACAGAAGTCCACATGAGAATTTCTTCCCCACCAGTTACTCATCCCTGTTTTTATGGAATTGACACAGATAACCAGAAACAATTAATAGGAGCAACAAAATCAGTGGCAGAAATTGCTGAAAAAATAGGTGTTGACTCTTTAGCATATTTGAGTCGGGAGGGAATGTTGAAATCAACAGAAGAAGATCCCAAGACTTTTTGTTCTGCCTGTTTTACTGGCGACTATCCTATTCCTTTACCAGAAACATTAAAGCGTTCAAAATTAATGCTGGAAAATCCAGTTCAAGTTTAAATAGTATTATGTCTGATTAATTAATGATAATCAAACTATTAGGTTCTAGGTATTATATTGAGTATGTTTGACTCATTATCATAGAAAACCTCATTCTCAGAGTTTTCCTTATTTCCTTCATTTC
>NZ_LGSU01000233.1 GCF_002260545.1 Hydrocoleum sp. CS-953
TCTTCTAGTAAAGTATCTTTTTTACTCATAGTTTTATCAATTAACTTTTAGTAGTTGTTATTTGCGTTCTCACCCAGCTTTAATTTTTTTAAAATTCATAATTAAAAAATTTTATATCGTCAGCATACTTATTAGCAACTATCATTTTGGCTTCTTCATCATAGTATTTCTGGTAATGAGAATGTTGTGTATTATTTTCGTTATTAAGAGTAATAAGTGGCAACCCTAATTTTCCACAAACATAAGCAAAGTCACGATCTAAATTTTCTTGTTTACCAGTAAAATTTATTAAATTACTACCTTTATCGTCAAATATGAATAAGGAACAAGACTTTTCATCTAAATATTTAGACTTTGCATAAGCACTAAAGTCTGGTAACTGACGAATTTTATCTGCTTTGCCTCCTTGACCCCAGTTTTTATACTTGTGAAACCAAAAGTAAGTTGACAATATTTTAGACCATGGATTTCTTGTAAAGGTGAACTTGAAATACTGATTCCATATATCTTCTCCAATGAAATTACGGATTTCCGGAGCAGTTGAATGTTTATAAATTTGATGTTTTTGTAGATACTCTTCTGAGAGTTTTTCGTACTTAGGTAAACATCCAAGAATTAGGTCTTTCTTTCCCAGATATGGAATCAACGCCTTAGTTATACTGGTACCTCCACACTTATTAATGTGGATAAATATGAATTTGTATTTGTGAGATATGATCATTTTGTATCAAAGCTATAGTAAACACTACATAGACAACAATTTCTTTTCAAAATTGCTAAATATACTCTTCCAATCATACTTATTTTTAACTAACTCAAGCCCGTTTAGACGCAGCTGATCTCTAAAATCTCCATCCCTACTCATTTTAACAACCCCATCAGCAAACTTCTGTGGGTCATCCCCGATCGCAATATCAACCTCCTCTGTAACTAATAAACCTTCACATCCCAGACTGGTAGATATAACAGGTAATCCCATTGCCATAGAATGCAATACTTTTAACCTAGTTCCACTTCCGAGTCGTAATGGTACGACGCTCATCATACAGTCTTTTGCTACCTCGCTCATATCTTTCGGACTAGCAACTACCTCAATACGAGGATCTTTTGCTAATTCCTGTATTTGTTTTCCTGGATCGCGGCCTGCAACACAGAAAACTAATTCAGGGTCTTGTTCCCAAATTTTGGGTAATATCTCCTCAACAAAAAACATTACTCCATCTATATTCGGATAGTATGCTAAATTCCCCATAAATAGCATTTTTCTTGCCTGAGTATTATTGACAGGAGTAATGCCAATAGTATCAGTTCCATTTTCAACTACCAATGTTTTAGCTTTTGGGCAACGCTCCTCCAGTTGTTTCCTGTCAGACTCACTAACTAAAGTTACTAAATCAAACTTAGGCCAGTTTCGCTTTTCATAGTCCTGTAATAACTTAGCTTCTTTATCTGCATCTAAAAAAGCTTTGACAGCATCCACATCTGCTGCTATTTCTTCTAAATTAGAAGTTTCTTTAGAAGCTAGGGCGCATTGTTGCAAAAGATTAGACTCTATATTGTGTTCTTGTAAGACAGTATAAGTATCTGCAAATAAATCTACATAAGATGCCAGATAAATAAAATCAAATAAGACAACATCAAAATCAATTATTCTGAGTTCCTCTAAAATTTTTCTCATATTCCAAGTATGCCAGCGATATATTTGTTTGGGATCGTTGGGGTTTCTAGCACTATAGGGAGCGCCTAACATAGTCATAATTGCGCGATCGCAATAATTTGCTAATTCTGTTTCAATGGCATAATCTTCTTCTGAAAAAATAAAGGAAACAACTACTAAATGATGACGACTTCCCAAATATTTTATCTCTTCAAACATCCGCATTGGTGCCCCAGAATTAGGAGGATAAGGAGGGTAAGATGTTACCATCAGGATTTTCAAAGACTGACCATCTTCTATTTTACTTTTTCTGGGATGGGAAAAGTCTTGACAGAAATCTTTAATAGAATCAATACGCTCTTTTTCCTTTAAAGCTGCCTCTAAATTATGATTAAATCCAGCAAAGTTTGACTCAAGTTCTATAGCTTTACGGTAAGCATTTATCGCTTCATCAAAATCTAGGGTACTTTTCAAAATATCACCCAAGCCATTATAATACCAACAATAATCTGGTCTAATTTCAATAGCTTTCCGGTAACATTCTATAGCTTGGAAAAAATTTTCTTGAGCTTTTAAAGCATTGCCCATTTCAAAATAAATTTCCGCATAATCTGGTTGAATTTGCAAAGCCATTTGATAGAAAATAATAGCATTATCTATGCGATTTTGTTCTACTAAAGCTTTACCTAATTCCAGGTATAATTCTGGATTTTCCGGAAATTCTTGTAATTTTTTATAATGGTCTTGTAAAGCTAAATCATTATCTGCTTTTTCTTTTCTACTTAAAGCAAAATTGTATAATTTAGAAAGATGCGGATGTTCAATTTGCAAATCAATAGCAATTTCACAAGCA
>NZ_LGSU01000234.1 GCF_002260545.1 Hydrocoleum sp. CS-953
ATAACTGATAACTGATAACTGATAACTGATAACTGATAACTGAAATGACACTAGAGATTCCCTTATTACCTTTAGGCTTTCAATTTACTTCTCCGGGCCCAATTATTTTCCAGTTGGGGCCTTTGGCTATCCGTTGGTATGGACTTTTAATTGCAAGTGCAGTATTAATCGGAGTCACCCTTTCCCAATACTTAGCTAAACTTCGTCATGTTAACCCTGACTTGTTGGGCGATCTAGTGGTTTGGTTAGTAATAGCTGCAATTCCTGGAGCGCGTTTATACTATGTTTTGTTTGAGTGGGAAGAGTATCAACAAAATCCTATAGATATGATTGCTATATGGAAAGGAGGAATTGCCATTCATGGAGCAATTATTGGTGGGGCGNACCCTTTCCCAATACTTAGCTAAACTTCGTCATGTTAACCCTGACTTGTTGGGCGATCTAGTGGTTTGGTTAGTAATAGCTGCAATTCCTGGAGCGCGTTTATACTATGTTTTGTTTGAGTGGGAAGAGTATCAACAAAATCCTATAGATATGATTGCTATATGGAAAGGAGGAATTGCCATTCATGGAGCAATTATTGGTGGGGCGATCGCTGCTTTAATTTTTGCCAGACTTAATAAAATCTCTTTCTGGCAGTTGGCAGATTTAGTGGCTCCTTCTTTAATTTTAGGACAAGCCATTGGTAGGTGGGGTAATTTTTTCAATTCTGAAGCTTTTGGTAGTCCCACTGATTTACCTTGGAAGTTGTATATTCCTCCACAAAACCGTCCGCCAGAATTAGTAAATTTTGATTATTTCCATCCCACTTTTTTATATGAGTCTTTATGGAACTTAATGGTATTTGGATTATTAATATTTCTTTTTTTTAGAAGTTTGCGGGGTAAACCTCCACTTAAAGTTGGCACTTTATCTCTAATTTATATGGCTGCTTATAGTAGTGGAAGGATTTGGATTGAAGGATTACGAACTGATAGTTTAATGTTAGGACCATTACGCATTGCCCAATTTGTTAGTTTAACTGGTATTTTGTTGGGGTTAGCAGGTTTAACATGGCTATATTTCTTGAAGCGACCTTTGCCAGATGTTTTCCCCTCAGAAGTTAAAGAAACAAACNAACTGATAGTTTAATGTTAGGACCATTACGCATTGCCCAATTTGTTAGTTTAACTGGTATTTTGTTGGGGTTAGCAGGTTTAACATGGCTATATTTCTTGAAGCGACCTTTGCCAGATGTTTTCCCCTCAGAAGTTAAAGAAACAAACTAAACTATAGCAATCATATTTAAGTTGTAAGATTTTGGTGGTACTTAGGAGTCAGGAGTCAGGAGTCAGGAGTCAGAATTTTTAAGGTTTTGAGCTTCTACTAACTATCATAAAAATTCTCACATCTCATTCGGTGATTGCTATATAGAAGCCATTTGGTATCTATTTAAGAAATTACAAGTCCAATAGCCATCTGGGTTTTACGAGTCTAGCAGTCCTAAGTTCGTAATTTTTCGGTCTCCTAAACCCCTATAGTTGTTAAGATCCCTAAAACGGCTTTCCTGAAAGCTTTGTATTTCAAGAAAAGATACCTTCAGGGGTTCTATAGACTCTGAAAAATGAAAAAAGCTCTAGACTTTATGCCTAGAGCTAAACCAGGGTGCATCTACCATTCTATTTATCTGAAGATAGATACTTATATCCGGAAAAATTTGGTAGTGTGTCAAGGAAGTGTGGGGAGGGTGGGGAGGGTGGGGAGACAAGAGAAAGTAGGAGGAATAATTGTACCTGTATCTTTTTGTGCAACTCTGCCTTTTGTCCTAACTTTTTAGTCGCTCAAGCTTAAAAATTTGCACTTTTTTCACTCCAAAAATCCGCTAAACATTTATTTATCAGTGCTTTTAGATTAGATTTGCCAGCCCTGCTTACTTATCCCAAACTTTGCCGATCCACAACCGAAAAATTTAGAGACCTAACAAATAATTAGGGTGGTGGTGCATAGTAATGATAGACAGAGTGTGGGAAGTGTGGGGAGTGTGGGGAGTGTGGGGTAGGGACGTTGCATGCAACGTCCGTACGGAAGTGTGGGGAGTGTGGGAAGTGTGGGAAGTGTGGGAAGTGTGGGAAGTGTGGGGAAAAATTACAAATATCTTCACCATTACTATGTAGGACTACCATAATTAGTTATTAGTAAAGTCATTGCGACTGGAACGGAGTGGAAGGAAGCAATCTCAGGGTCTTAGGGATTACTTCTCTTGGGTAGCAACGACAACCGTTTCAGCAAAATTGATATAAAGCCCCTAGTACGGGAGCAAGATGCTCCCACTGCCTATTTTTTAATTAATTGAAAATGGAAAATACTAAAAATCTTACACCAGCAGTTTACATTGTCGGAGCAGGTCCGGGAGACCCCGACCTATTGACGGTGAAGGCTGACAAAATCTTAGCTAGAGCAGATGTAATTTTATATGCAGATTCTTTAGTACCTAAGCAAATGTTACGGAATGTGTGTTCTGATGCTGAGGTT
>NZ_LGSU01000235.1 GCF_002260545.1 Hydrocoleum sp. CS-953
ATTCCTCATAATCAAAAGGTCTCACTCAACCATCGGAGCAGGATACTCCCACTCGCCCAAAATCCAATCTTGACAGACCAACAAAAAATTAGGAAAAGACAAACAATTTCACTCTTCACTCAAAACATAATCCCCAGACTTCCCGCCACTCTTACTCAACAGACGAATTAACTCAATAGAAATAGACTTTTCCAAACCCTTAGCCATATCATACAAAGTTAAAGCAGCCACAGAAACCGCCGTCAAAGCTTCCATTTCCACCCCAGTTTCCGCCTTAGTCTTCACCATCGCCCGAATCTGATATCCCGGCAACTGTGGATCAGGAATTAACTCCACATCTATTTTTTGTAAAGGCAAAGGATGACACAAAGGAATAAGTTGGGCAGTTTGCTTCGCCCCCATAATCCCCGCCAACTTAGCAGTGCCCAAAACATCACCCTTTGGACTATTACCCGCTTCAATAGCCTCAAAAGTTTCTACTAACATCCGCACTTGTCCAGCAGCCTCAGCTTGACGCACAGTCGCTACTTTCGCAGATACATCCACCATTTGAACTCCACCCTCAGAGTCCAAATGAGTTAAATTTTGCTCAAATTTAGAAAAATCCCTTGTCATTCTATTTATTTGTGCTATAGTAAATTATTAGTGCGGAAGAAAAACTTATTTAAAAAAGTTTAATCTAACGCAAAAAACAAATAGGGCCTGTAGCTTAGTGGATAGAGTGCGTGGCTACGGACCATGAGGTCGGGGGTTCGAATCCCTCCAGGCCCGTATTAATGATTAATAGCATAAGTATCTTGCCCTTGACCAAAAGCAAATCTGATGGAATGGGGCAAGTCTTTGTTTGATAAAGTAATGAATATAGCTATTGCTATAACATCAAGACAAGCATCAACAGCAAACATACTTCTATAA
This sequence comes from Hydrocoleum sp. CS-953, assembly GCF_002260545.1. Classification (GTDB taxonomy): domain Bacteria; phylum Cyanobacteriota; class Cyanobacteriia; order Cyanobacteriales; family Microcoleaceae; genus Trichodesmium. The sequence continues at coordinate 916 of NZ_LGSU01000235.1, forward strand.
CCAACTTGTTCGGNTGGCTACGGACCATGAGGTCGGGGGTTCGAATCCCTCCAGGCCCGTATTAATGATTAATAGCATAAGTATCTTGCCCTTGACCAAAAGCAAATCTGATGGAATGGGGCAAGTCTTTGTTTGATAAAGTAATGAATATAGCTATTGCTATAACATCAAGACAAGCATCAACAGCAAACATACTTCTATAACCAACTTGTTCGGCAATAAGACCGAAAGTAGGTCCTGCCATAATTGAGCCTAAATCAAACCCACCAATATAAAGAGATAAAAACTTGCCTCTTTGCTCTTGAGGACATCGATCGGTCGTCAAAGTAATCATCATAGGTAAGATTAAACCAGCAGAAGATCCCCCAAAAATAGCTCCCAGTAAAACCATATTGCTACTATTTGCAGTCCACAAAGTTAACATAGCTAATAAGCTAAATACCAGACCGCCAGTAATAAAAAGGCCACGACCAAATCGATCGGAAGCTCGCCCAGTAAAAATACGAATGGTAAAACTAGCGATCGCCCTGACGCTAAAAAAAAGTCCAGCATTCAGAGGAATGTTATTTTGCTGGATATACAGTGGTAGAAAAGTAAAAGTTGTGCCAAATACTAAACCTACCATCGACATAACAAAAGTGGGAACCAAAACTCTACGACTCCCTAATATTTGCCATAACTTTTGTTGCTCAAACTGATGGGAATGGGAATTTTTTCCTACTATTGAATGTGGTTCCCAAACCAAAAAACTACACAATAAGCTCAGACTTCCTAAAGTAGAGCAAACCATAAATAAAGACACATACCCAGTAGCTGCTAGTACAAAACCACCTATTGCTGGTCCAATAGCCATACCTATTGGAGTACATAAACTCATATAACCAATTAATTCACCGCGACGACCAGGAGGAGACAAGTCAGCTACTAAACCACTATAACCAGTGGTAATTCCAGCAATACTAATACCATGAAAAGCACGAACTACCATTAACAAAAGAAAAGACTTGAGTAGTAAATAGCCGAGTGGGGCGATCGCTGCTACAGTTGTGCCAACTATCAGAACCAACTTTCGACTTCTGTTGTCAGCTAATGGCCCTAAAACAAATCGTGATAGTAATAGTCCCACACCAAAGCAACCAATAACAAGCCCAATTTGTTGTGTTGTGCCTCCAATACGATCTAGATAAAGAGGTAAAGTAGGCAGCAAGGTAGATATACTTGACCAAAATAATAAGCCAGCCAAGAATAGAATCATTAGACTGCGCTGTTGCTGATGGTCAAGTGTTCGGAATATTTTCACAATTTAAGTTACCCTGGATAAATCCTATCCCTATATTTTGTAACAAATTGTTAAAACTTGCCTAACTCAACTTATCCTAGAGTAGTTAACAAAGTCAGAAATTAGGAGTTAGGTAGTGGTGTACAAGTAGTAATATTTGGATAAAAGTCAACTAGGGAAGGAAAGAGTATTCTTTGTTAAAGTTAACTGTTATAAAAAGAAAGTAACAGGCAATAGGAAAGGTTTTCAGTTTTCGTAATAGTTGTTAATACAGTGCCGATTATAAGCACTCCTAAATGAATCATAACATATTAAAAC
>NZ_LGSU01000236.1 GCF_002260545.1 Hydrocoleum sp. CS-953
TCAACTGAAAAGCTGGTACTTTTTCCAGATATAAAATGGCTAAAACCTTTATATGTTAATGCTTTGATATTTAATCATCAAACCCTATTTAAAGTCAATCAGGACTTACGCAAAGGGGTGGTGGTGCATAGTAATGCTAAAGGAAGCACCGGGAGTGTGGGGAGATGGGGAGATGGGGAGATGGGGAGATAGAGTGTCAGTTATACGAAAAAATCTAATGCACTATTTTAGGTGAAACAGTCCACTACAAACTTCTAGGACGTTGCACTATATCATTGGGGGCGGGTTTATCTAATTAAATGTGAAAACTCATGAATTGAAAGGGGAACCCGCCCCTACGGTTGGTAACATTTTAGTCCAGTAGTCCACTACTGGACTGGCTCGACAGATCTAATATTAGGGCGGGTTTATATAAATCTTAGAGTAAGCATGAAAATTATAGCTAAANCCCGCCCCTACTATTGCACTATTTAAAGTGTGTCAGTCTACTACTCAACTATTCTTTATTTAAACTGTCAGAGGCAACTTTTTATTATCAGTTTCTAAACTATTAAATAACTTCTCCCAATTTTCAGCAGTTGCTTGATTTTCCTGATCTCCTTTTGCCTCAAAAGTTGTATTGCAAGCCTTATTTTCTTCTAAAACTTTGACACAAAGATCGGCAATATCATCCCGACTAACAATACCCTTAATATTATCACCTTGGTCAAATATTAAGGCTTGACCTCCTGGTTGTTCAGTCATTCCACAAGGTCGAATTACTGTATAAGGAATTTCACTCGAACGAACAACTTCTTCTCCTTTTAATTTCCAATTTAATATACCTTTTAATTGGTCATTCAACTTCACTATTGGAATTTGTTCATCTAAGTTTAAACCTGGTCGCCCCGGACGAGTTACACCCGCCGAACTAACTAGAACAAATTTAGGTAATTCGTCGCTACCATAAGCTTTAATAGACTCAATTTCTAACTGAAAAAATCCTGGTGCAAATTTAGGATTAAGTTCTCGGTTATATTCAAATTTACTTAACATTAATTGGTAAGAATAAATTTGACTAGGATTAAATGGTTGACCATTTTCAACAACTCTCGCACGGAAGACTGGAGTTAAATCTTTAAATGGAATGCGAATAGTTGTCCAGATATTGTAAACGGTGTCAAAAGAATAGCTATAACCAACTCCATCCCACTTGTCTTCGCAGCGGAGGAAAAATTTATAACGTTTGCCATCTCCTTTGACTCGGAGTTCGATACCAGCATATCCCAATAAATTCATTGGGGGGCCGAAGTTGCGGGTACGCACGGAGACAAAACCACCGGAGTTTTCTGTGGAGACATTACCAGAGAAAATAGCGCTACTACCTGTGAGACGGATGGAACTTTCGCTGACTCCCCCCATCACTACATCATCTAATGCACCCCAAGTTTCTTTGACATCTTGGGTGGGGTTCGTGAAGTCAAAAATGATTTTTTGGTTGCTTGGTTGTAGTTGTGGTTTTGCTGCTGCTACTAAATTTTTCATCCCTTCGTATTCGACGAGTTGGGGGTCTTCCACAACTTCTGGCATCAAATTTTTTTTGCCTTGGTTAGATTTGTCGCCGTTTGGGTTATCTTGTTCTACAAGTTGGACTCGCGTACCTGTACAACAGATAATTTTACTAACGTCTTTGAATATCTCAGGAGTGAGAGTTTCTGGTTTGGTAATATCGGCAGTTACTATTTCCACATTTTTACCAAGAACTTTTTGAGCTTTTTTGGCATCTCGAACGAGCGATCGTACTTGATAACCGCGCTTTAGGAGTCTAGGTACAACTCGTTTACCAATTCCACCATTCGCACCTACTACTAATACGACTTCTGATGTATTTGTTGCTTTAGGTGTCTTTTCACCAAATAATTTTTGTAACCATTTAACACTACCGATAAAGGGAACTACCCCAAAATAGGCTAGGGTTTGGAATAATCTACTTGCCTTCCATTTCGATGTTTGCTTGTCAGTCACGGCCATATCCTTAAATTTTAAATTTTAAACTTTTCCTTAATATATATTAAGATATATTAATAAATTTTGCTGGATGGCCTTTATTAAGTCAGAAGTCAGAATTCAGAAGTCAGAAGTTTTGGCGTTGCTGAAGTAGGGTATGTTGTCTCATATTTGTCTAGATATTGAAGAGTTTAGGAGTTAACTAGGGTTTGCTCAAAAAGTCTTTTTTAAGGAGCGGGGGAGTAGGGGAGTAGGGGAGTAATTTTTTTCTCAACTCTTGTTGAAAATAGGCTCCTTTTTTAGCTGTAAATACTTTGAGATTTAATCAGCCAGCCCTAACTACAAATTATATTTAGAAACAAAAATTTTCTTTTGAGTCAATCTCCTTCTCTTAAGAAAGGATAATTATTAATTATTAATTACTGAACTATCCCTTCGTAGAATTATGTTGAATAGGAATCTGAATTATCAATTCACTTCCTTCTCCTAATTGAGAATTACACAAGATACGACCGCCATGTTTTTCTACCAC
>NZ_LGSU01000237.1 GCF_002260545.1 Hydrocoleum sp. CS-953
CCTATTGCCCCTATCCAAAAACGTATCCAACGTTGGAAAGACCTGTTAGGTCTTTCCAACGTTGGATACGTTTTTGGATAGGGGCAATAGGTGTGAGGGTTTCCACTTGAATTTCCATATCCCAGTGTCGCCGAACCATACTATCTAGGATCCCTACTTCATAACCCTTACTAGAAAGATAAAGAGCGGTTGCCCAACCGCAGTAGCCATCGCCACCAATTACTAGGACTTTCATAAATTTACTTTGAATCTTGCTTACTGATATTCGGTTAATGTACCAGGTCTTGGCAATTTTTGACACTCTCTGGTTAAATCAAAGGTTTGTTGCGTACCGAAAGTCCAACCTTAGACCAGGGAAGGTGTCGCATAATTCCACAAGAAAGACATTTAACATGATGTTATTGATTTGCTGAGGCCAAATTAAAGGTTTCATGTCACGCCAGCAAAGAGTCTGAAAATCAAATTGCGAAATTATTTCCTTTCAGATTCAATGGGTAAATCTATGATATGCTTTTTATTTCTAAATGCCTCATGCTCCTAATTTCAACAATATTTTTATACCTATTTTCCAAAAAATCTTTCTACTAAAATTATTATGTGAAACTATAACTTAGAGATTTGTACTTATCAGCTCCAACTATCACTAGCAAAAAACTTAACGTAGCAAAATTTTATGAAATTCGTCTGACAACTTGTGGGTAAGATATACCAACCGATGACAGGGAAATGTCGAATTGTAACTTGATCGGCAAAGGTAGTCCAACAGATAAATTCAAAAAGTCCAGCGATCGCTCCCCATACCTGTTTATCTATGTTCAGGCTCACATTCTGTGTCATGGCTAATAAATTTCTGTTCATCTATCTCAGAGTGACTGTTGAGATAGGTAGTTTTCTCTTTCTGGACTACGGTACAAGCTTTTCCTGGTTCTACCTCACCTCTAAAACTATTACCTGTCCATTTTTTAATAAAAGTACAGCCTGGTAATTTTTTAATTTGTTATTTTTTGAGGTTTTCTAGGCGTTGGGGGTTGCGGGCACCTCCATAAAATTCTTCTTCTTCAATGGCGTAGTTTTCAATATCTATATGTTTTTTTGAAGAGAATAATTTCAGTTTATTGAGGGTAATTTCATCAGCTTGCTCTAGATCAAGGGTAAGTCCATTGAGCAGTTGATATGCAAGTGGACGCATATAGACGCGAATATGGGCAAAAAAAAGGGGTGGGCGATCAAAAGCTTATTCTTGGTTACTGAAGTCAGGAGCTAACCAACGTGCCAAGGTAGCCAAAGTAGTAATGTCTATTGAGTAGGTCATTTTGATTGAGTGTAAATTTAGGATTTCAAGTTCAAAATAAAATTTTAAATTAATTAGTTAAATGTTTTCGGACTAATTTTGACAGCTTACAAGAAATTTTTATTTTGAGCAGAAGTAGTAGAATTTTAGTTTCTAGTAATTCCAATAAAGTAGGCAAATATCAACCCNCTTATTCTTGGTTACTGAAGTCAGGAGCTAACCAACGTGCCAAGGTAGCCAAAGTAGTAATGTCTATTGAGTAGGTCATTTTGATTGAGTGTAAATTTAGGATTTCAAGTTCAAAATAAAATTTTAAATTAATTAGTTAAATGTATTGATTTTTTCAGGAGGGAACTTTATAAAAAATCAAACGTCTTTATATTTATTTTTCAGTTTTTTGCTACTTAAATGTTTTTTGAACCGTTATTTTTTGTCATATCTTTAAGTTTTGTATTTTGCATTTTTTTATATAAAGAAAAGTTAAGAATATTTGATGGAATTTATGTGGATAGTAAGTAAACTATTTGGACTAAGAGTAATTATAATCCAGAATGGGATTTGATGGTTTGGTATTCAGGAAACTACTATTAAAAATGGGTTTTAGAGCAAAATTAGTTTTTAAGTTTTTGAATATGGCATCTATTTCAATCTCAGTTAAGTATGAAGAATTTAAAGGTTTTGCTTCACAAAAAATTTAGGTTTATAGAGAGAAAGTATTTGGCCAGTTAAACAGTTTGTAACTCATTAGATTTGCCTAGTATTTTGATAGCTAGATCACAAATTTTTTATTCTCAAAAGTGAAATTCTCACTTATAATCTTGGAAAAATTACTTTCTTGAGAAAAGAAATGGTATTCAACATAGAAGCAGAAGCAATAGAAGCATTTCAAATTTCTCCGTTATTACCAGATTTAACATCAGCGTTTCCTGCAACTCTTGATACTTTGGTACCAACTGGACAACCAGCACAAATACCAGGCGTTGAGTTCGTTCCTGGGCCAGACGTTCCCGTTACTCAATTGGTTGAGGTTCCATTACCCATAATACCTGGTCCTCCCGGTGCAACTGGTCCTGTGGGTCCTGCGGGTTCTCCTGGAGCTACTGGTCCCGTAGGTCCCATTGGTCCTGCGGGTTCTCCTGGAGCTCCTGGTCCTGTAGGTCCCATTGGTCCTGAAGGTCCTGTAGGTGCAACTGGTGCCCCTGGTCCCGCTGGTGTTCCCGGTCCTGT
>NZ_LGSU01000238.1 GCF_002260545.1 Hydrocoleum sp. CS-953
GAATAATTCTTCTAATTATTTTAACGTCATTCAAACTACAATGCTAAATATTCTTAATATTTATTTGATGTTCAATAAATTTTCAGTTACATAAATTCATTCCTGGTGTGTGAAGATTACAGCATTTTTGGAGTTGATGAGGTAAAATGCTTTAGGAATTTAGGGAATAGGGAAAATAGATTAGTATTAAACTGTTTCAAAAACTATTTCAGATAGGATGTAAATTAATATTTTTTCCCAAAACTAACCCCTAAACAAAGTGGTAAGTAAATTCATACATTAAATCTACTCTACCTTTGCGTAAAACTGCGGGGTCTAATCTTTCTTTAGTATTGCAGGTCATTAAAACAACTAATTTATGCTGATGATTAATTCCAGATTCATCTACTACGCTTTGATATAAAGTACCATCTAACAAACTGAGAATATGTTCTGTTTTACTATTAGTTTGTGCCACTTCTAAAGAGCGATCTTGAGCTAAATTATCCGCCTCATTAATAATCAAACAAATCTGTTCTAAATATGTTGGTGGTACAAAATTTTCTACTGCATCATGATCTAAGATAAAAATTACATATCCTAAAGGAACTAAAATCTCTTTTGCTACTGCTTGAGTCCAAGCTGTTTTACCTGTTCCTGGTTCTCCACTTATTAATATAGCTAGTTGATTTTGTGCCAAAATTTCTTGTTGTACTGTATCAGTAAAGTTTTGAATATCTTGAGGAAATGTATTAATAGGAAATTGACTTTGAACTTGCCCTATACGACATTGATAACCACTTACCATAACTGCCATATTGTAGGTCGATTTTCTCACAAGTGGTGCTATATCTTTAGAAATTAAGCTGTAGTAACGTCTGCCTTTGTCATAAGTTTCTATTTGTAGCCAACAGCAATATTTTGACCAATAGCTATATACTGTACCTAAAGTTTCTAGCCGTTCCCAACTGATAAATCTTTCTGTCGGATAATAAAAATTTCTTTCCATAAATGATTGGGTAATTATGTCAGGTTTACCCAATAAGTCAAGGATTTTAAAAATAGTAATTTCTTGAAGTCTATTCAGAGCATATTCAATAGGAATACTTTCTCTTGTAATAGTTCGTGTAACTGGAGTTTCTATGCTCAATAAATCTTTATAACGATAATCTGGAGTTGGAGGTTGAGGAGTTATATAATCCCAAAATTCATCAAATTCGTATCGTGTACTTTCTGAAAAAATGTTTAATATATTCGCCCACCAAGGAAATTGATTACGACCTAAAGCATCAGCAATATCACTAGCTATATCAAGAGTTTTTTTGCTAACTTCCCAAGGGTCATTAGATAATAAATGCCATAGATATTCCCAATCAAATTCTCGGTAAAGTGGTCGCCAACCTGCTCCTAGTAATCCTTTATTTTGAGGATTATTTTGTTTACTGTCGAAGTATCCTGTTCCCATAGTTTATTCAAGTTCTACATAGTACACAAATTTTCTTTTAAGATAATATTTATCACCTGTACCATTTCCGATTAACTTGCTTGCTGATGGCTAATTGATTACTTTTATTATCTTCTTTTTTTTGCTCTTCATAAAGGAATTATGATAAATTAATAGCTAAATATGGGCACTCATGCTAAGTAAGCATTCAGCAGTCAGCCAGCCTCCTGCGGAGGAACTGCGTTAACAGCTATCAGCTATTTGTTGTTAACTTATTATCATACTAGAGGGGAATTATATACCAAGGAGAATTAAAATTCATTAATGAAATTGGCTATAACCTAACCTCAGTTATTCCTTGCATAAGTTCATGCATCTGATTGCTGAATGCTAATAGCTGAATGCTTACCGTGCTAAACGCAAGAGGCAAAAATTATCAAATCTTATCAAATCTTATAATTTTTTTTGTTAAACCAAATTAAAAAAATATCGTTACAGTCTTTCACCTTCAAGTATCTAAAATTTGCAAATATCTATGGGGAACTTCATTAACTAACCAAACATTATTTGCAGAAAGGTAAAAGTTATAACCATCTTGAAACATTCCCATTGCATCTACTACTAATACTATAGATTTCCCCTTTCTTCTTTTTGCTACATTTCTAGCTGTAGTAATATCATTTGATAAATGAACATAATGTCTTGACATTTTCTGCAAACCAGTCTTTTTAATTGAGTCAATTACACGAATTACTGTACCATGATAAAGTATATCTGGAGGTATTTCTGGTTCTAATTGCAAATCTACTTCTACACTGTGTCCTTGGTTAGCACGAATAAGAGTACCACTAGGGTCTAGAGAAAATCGTTTTTTATCGTTATTTTCTACAACTGTATAAAGTTCTGTTTCCCAGATAGGAAATTTATGATTTTTAGCTGCTTTCAATAGTTCTTCTATAGCAACCCAACCATGAGGATCGAGTTTAATACCTATTTTCTCAGGTTGGTGTCTTAACACCAAACTCAAATACTTACTAACTTCTACTAGGCGAGAATTGTTCATATTATTATTTATTATTTTTGCACGATTAATATC
>NZ_LGSU01000239.1 GCF_002260545.1 Hydrocoleum sp. CS-953
GCTGAAATTTTCTGACTATTACTCTATAGGCAACAGTTAATAACATTTGTTAAAGCACCCCAACACCAGAGATGAATGCTGAAATTTTCCGACTATTGCTCTATACGCAACAGTTAATAACATTTGTTAAAGCACCCCGCCACCAGAGATGAATTATCCATCCACATTTATCCCTGTAAATACTCAAATTTTCCAGAAGTAGATAACAGCATTTTTACCCGCAGCAGAAAAAATAAAATCAGAAGTAACTTCGGGAAAATAATTATCAGTCTTTATCTCCAGAAAACATTCTTTACTCATCAACAACTAGATTATTAATTATCCATCCACATTTATCAGTTAACTTATTACTTTCAATACTCAAATTTTCCAGAAGTAGATAAACAGGATTTTTACCCGCAAGAGAAAAAATCAAATCTGAGGTAACTCCTGGAAAATAATTCTTAGCAGTTGTATCAANACCATTACATTCTTGATTAAGAAAATTTAGCTTACCAGTAATTTTGACGGGAGAAGATAACTCTCCTAAATAGAGAAAATATTTAGATGCTTGTTTAGTCTATTGGTGGACTGACACAACAAATAAGTGTGCATTAGGGCGGGTTTATATAAATCTGAGAGTAACCATTAAAATTCTAGCTAAAACCCGCCCTTACTATTGCACCCTACTGCACTAGAATAATATTGCAAACAGAAACTTTTCATCCCAGGAAATTGTATCTACTTGTGAATAACTAAATCATTAATTATCCATCCACATTTATCAGTTAACTTATTACTTTCAATACTCAAATTTTCCAGAAGTAGATAAACAGGATTTTTNAGAGAAAAGCTAAGAGATAAACCATTACATTCTTGATTAAGAAAATTTAGCTTACCAGTAATTTTGACGGGAGAAGATAACTCTCCTAAATAGAGAAAATATTTAGATGTTTGTTTAGTAACATCGGAAGGGTCTGTCATTAAATTATAACTATCATCAGAAACTTGAGTAACTGCCGAATAATTATAAGTAATATAAGGAGATTGATTTAAACTCATCCAGTCTAATTGTCTACCCGGACGTTGAGGAACTTGTTGTTGCATTGCTGATAAAGTTTGTACGGCAGTTGCGATAGAAGTCGGACGAATTCTTTGATAAAAACTAATAGTTACTCCTCCGTCTAGAACAAATTCTTCTGGCAATTTTTGGAAGTCTTGACTAATGGGTAAATTTTGAGTAAAAGCATCATAGACCAATTTGACTAAATCTTGTTGTCCTGGTTTTAATACTTGTTCATCAGTTAATAATACTTTCTGAAATGGATGAGCAATAACGATATATTGTGCTGCTAATAATTCTGGCAATGGGTAAGTATCACGGGTGTCAATATGTGGTTTACTTATTGCTCTTAAGTTCGACCAATTTTGAGGATTAATTATCCGGTTCGAGTTTCTAATAATATTGGCATTAAATTGATTTGAGGAAGCAGCTACATATACTAATTCTCGATTTGGTGCTAATTTATTTAGATATTTAGTTAAACGTAAAACTTCATCGTAGTCGGAACGAATTAATGGGGAAAAGTTACTGGCAAATAATGGTCGTAGGGAGTTATTGAATTTGCCGAGTGGTGTTAAACCAAGGGTGAGATTAATAATTAAATATATTCCGGTAATGCTGAGAATTATTAATTTGGTTTTGCCTGGAAAAGTATGAATGGTTATCCAGATAAATGAGGTGATTCCTAAAACTATTATTGGGGTTAAATGTAGGGTGTAATGAATGTTGCCATAGCGCAGCCAAATTAACCATTCAGCTACGGAAAATATTCCGAATAATAAGAGAAAAATAGTAGTAGATGGAATTAAAAATTTTCTCAGAACTCCTACAGAAAATCCTATGGCAATTAATAGTAAGGTTATTAATCCATAGAAACAGCTATAACGCCAGAATATGTCGGGTATTGATAAGCTCCAAGCTGCATAAAGAGTTCGATAATTTTCTGTTAGAGAACTTTGGATAAAACCCCAGGCAAATATTGATATGGTTAGGAATGATGTTAGGGAAATAAGACTAATTTTTATGGCGCTTTCTAAAAGTCTTTTCTTGGAAGTTTTGCTAGATTTGAAAGTTATCAAAAAGTTAATCATAGTTTGACAACTAATAGCAGCTAGAAAAGCTATGGCGCTATAGGCAAAATGTCGTCTTAAAACTATAGATATGCCTAAACAAAATCCAATAATAGGAATTTGCCACCAAGCGGTTAATCTAATATTTTTTATGTAAAACAAAATTGCCAATAAAATGGGTAAAGTCGCTCCTATATCGGGATATCCTCTTAAAGTCGGACTCCAACTCATAGGTATTAGTAAGGCGATCGCTACTGTTGACCAAAATACCCATTGAGAATTAGTCGGAATTAATTTTGTAGCTATTGCTCCTATCAATAAACTAAATGGTAATAAATAGATAAGATTAAGACTGAGGATATAAATAATTCTGTGGTTGCCAAAAATATATAAAAATGGAATTAATGGT
>NZ_LGSU01000024.1 GCF_002260545.1 Hydrocoleum sp. CS-953
TTCTTTAAACTTAAATATAAATAGTCAAATAGACTTTTTATGCAGGAATAATTTGACAAAATAAATAATATTCACGCTGTCGCCGTAACCCACTGAATATTAGATATTTGAGGAATTTATTTAGATTGATTTTACAGATAGCTTCTCAATCTCTTGTCTATAATAACTGTTATAATTGGTTAATATAGTAATCCTAAATAATTTGTGAGAGAAAGCTGTAGGGTTTTGGTTGACAAATCCCATTTATGCGCTTAGTTTGAAGACCAAACCTCTAGGATAAAATATTACAACATAAGCGCGGATTGCTATATAAGTAATTATCAGTTTTAATTAGTTAAAATAACAATTTTCTATGGATAAAGACGAACATGAAATTCGGGTGCAACATTTTTCTATTCTCAAGTCTAAGTATCACGCAAATAAATATAAAAATCCATCTCCTTTAAGCTTTCTATATCTCATACTTAGAAGAGTTGATTTTAGCATTTAAATTACAGACCTAGAATTACAATACTTAGAAGCAAACCAACTTTTTGAAACTATCAAATTAATTAAGTTAGAGCTTAACTTAGAGCAGTACAAGAACGCTGAGGTTAAAAGATTAGAGAATGAGTTATTAGTTCTCAAAGAAAAATATAAAGTACCAAAAAATGTGGGATTTGATTTTTTGCATCCGCTACTTTTTAAACTTGATACTGAAAATATATTAGCTGATTCAGAAATTAAATTACTTGAAGATTATAATCTTAAGGAAACTTTAGCGCTGGCTAATCATATCCAAGAATTTGGGGAGTTAAAAACTATATACCATGCCACTAAATATCAAGACTTTTTCCCGGATAGACCATTGTTTCCTATTCTGAAAAAAATTGACTCAGCAAAGACATTAAGTGCCAAAGAATATAATTGGTTATCGAATAATAGTGGTTTATTGGAAACTCTAGATATTTATTCGGAGCAGGAGAAACAAANGACATTAAGTGCCAAAGAATATAATTGGTTATCGAATAATAGTGGTTTATTGGAAACTCTAGATATTTATTCGGAGCAGGAGAAACAAAAACAAAGAGAAGCTGAAGCTAAGTTTGCCAAACTGAAAGATAAGTATAAAGCTACTAAATATCCCGATAAATCTATCTCTAGTCCATTATTTTCAATATTGAAAAAACTAGAAACAGAAACTATTCTTAATCAATCGGAATTAGATTGCTTAAAAGACAATCAACTAACTGAGACATTTTCTATTGCGGAGAAGCAAAAACAAAA
>NZ_LGSU01000240.1 GCF_002260545.1 Hydrocoleum sp. CS-953
CTACTCCCCTACTCCCCTACTCCCCTACTCCCTTAATTATAAGTGTTCAACCGGGCATGGTATTACAGGTTTCAAACCTCAACAAAGAATTCTTAAAGCAAGTAGTAATGCTGGCGATCCAATTCTAGATTTATTTGCTGGAACATTTACTAAATCATTCGTGAGAAAAAACTGTAGGGGTTTGGAGACCAAACCCCTACGACAAAATGTTACAATTTATTTAGGATGGTTATATCTTTAACACTTATAGAAACTAATGAAAAATTCCAACACAAAATATGATTTTCTAATTGTAGGTAGCGGAATTTTTGGTATTACTGCTGCTGTAGAATTAGGAAAAAGAAAATATAAGGTGGCAGTTATTAACCCAGATACTATTCCCCATCATCTGGCAGCTTCTACTGATATTACTAAAGTTGTGCGTCTGGAATATGGTAGCGATCGAGAATATTTCCGTATGGCAGAAATATCTATTGAGCGCTGGAAAGAATGGAATGAACTTTTTGGGGAAGAGTTGTACCATGAGGTAGGTTTTTTAATGCTGTGCAAGGATAAAATTGAAAGCGATCGCCACAGCTTTGAAAAATTTAGTTATCAAAACCTTATTGAAAGTGGTTATTCTCCAGACAGAATAAATGCTGAAGGTATCAAAGAACGTTTTCCGGAGGTGAATACTTCGGTTTACATAGATGCAAATTTTAATCCCAAAGCAGGATATGTAGAATCTTCCTTGGTAGTAGAAAAACTAACTGAGTATGCTAGTTCTTTAGGTGTAGAAATTTATCAACAGCAAACCGCAGAAAGTTTTATTGTAGAAAACGGAAAACTACAAGGAGTCAAAACTAGAGAGGGAAATACCTTCCAATGCGGTCATGCGTTAGTAGCAGCAGGTGCTAATACTCCCTATCTTTTGCCAGAGCTACAACCTTACATGAAAGTGACTGGTCATCCCGTGTTTTGGCTCAAACCTCAAAACCCCAAATATTTTTCGTCACCTTATTTGAGTGTTTTTGCTGCCGATATTTCTAATTCTGGGTGGTATGGTTTTCCCTTTTTGCCTAAATATGGTGTTGTCAAGATAGCCAAACATTCTAGTGGCGTAGCTATTCATCCTGAAAATAGCGATCGCCGAATTAAGGATAATGAAGTGGAAAATATGCGGTCTTTTCTAAAGATGACTTTCCCGGAACTGGTAGATGCACCTTTGGTATATACTCGCAGATGTTTATATACTGATACCCTTGACGGACATTTCTGGATAGATAACCATCCAGAAATTAAAGGTCTTTCTGTTAGTAGCGGTGGCAGCGGTCATGGATTTAAAATGGCGCCTTTATTAGGAGAAATTGCAGCAGATGTTGTGGAAGGGAAATCAAATCAATTTTCCCAAAGATTTAGATGGCGACATTTAACACCTGATACCCTTCAAGTTGAAGAAGCTAGAGGTGTTGAAATCTGATTGAGAGTGGGAGCATCTTGCTCCCTAATTTCCACCCTGTCTGAACAGTATTTTTTCAGTGAAATTCATCTCCTAAACATCACGAAATACAGGCTCAAAAATAGAACAGGAAATTCTAAATTAAATTTAGACTATATTTTGATAAAAGTCATCTTTATTACCTATTTCTATTTTTCCTTCTGAGGAATTAATTACAACTTTCAAGAGTTTTACCAATATCCATTGTTCATTATTTTATTATTACTTTTAACTTTTAACTTTTAACTTTTGACTTCAAACTAACCCTGCTTGCTGAAAAACTTGTTCAACAGTTATTTCTAATTCTGGTAAAATTTCATCTCCCAAAAGTTCTTCCCCTCGTTTAGTTTTTGGCGGAGCATCAGGATATAAAATAGTAATGCTTTTTGCTTGTGAATCTACAATCCAAATCCTCAAAACTCCTGCATTCAAATAATCTGTAGCTTTTTCACTTAAATCGCCAAAAGATTGACCAGGAGAAATAATTTCAATAGCTAATTCAGGAGGAAACGGACACAGTTCATCTTCAAATCTTTCTAGAGGTAATTTCTCATAAGAAATATATAACAAATCGGGTACGGGAACCCAATCTTTACCATTTTTTGCTAGAGTAACTCCCCATTCTATTCCTACTTCTCCTTTTGATTTACTCCAGTTAGTAAGAACTAGATAAAGAGTACCTGTTAAGCGAGAATGAAATCTTTTAGGAGAGATTTTAGGTTGTATTTTTCCATCAATTAATTCATAAGTAATATCCTCTTCTGGAAAAGCTAAGAATTGTTCTAAATTTAGTTGTGTTTCTGTAATCATAGTTATTTTTACAATTAGTTTAGTACAGAGGAGGGAGACAGTAGTAAGCTTGAGAAATTTAGGAGAAAACTTTTATTATCCTTAATTAACTAGAGGTGATACTAGACAGGAGAAAAGAATAAGAGGCGTTGGTAAATTAGAGTATGATTTGTATTTTTGGGTAACTCTTAAACTATTGAATAAGAAATATTTGAGATTGTTCAATTTTTATTTTCATACCTTTATTCACCAACGCC
>NZ_LGSU01000241.1 GCF_002260545.1 Hydrocoleum sp. CS-953
CTTGACATTTCTAAATCCTAAAACCCTTTATTAGTCTACTATTCCCTATTCCCTATTCCCTATTCCCTAGCGCGTAGCGCTATAAAAGATAACAGCTATTGCTAAAATTCAGGTTTGGGTAAGAATTATTAAGTGCATTTTTACAGAGAAATGGTATTACCTGTTCCCTGCAAAAAATCCATATCTTTTTCGCAGAGGTCTATTGTCGTGATTATTATTTTCTAAAATAGGAAATTTTGTCGATCAACCCGGTCTTATGGGTAAATCCTATGAGACATCTGCGATAATAAAAAATAAAATCAATTATCGCACAGAAATCATCAATTTTTTGCCTCCTACTCCCTACTCCCTACTCCCTACTCCCTACTCCCTACTCCCTACTCCCTACTTTATTGAGATGTCTATTGAGAAATGTCACAAAAGCTGATTACTAAACTAACACCTGAGCAAAAAGTTTTAATTCCAGTTTATCGGGAAAAGTGGCAGAAAATAGCACTTTATACCCAACCTATTAACCGTCAAAAAGCTGCAGAAGCAATTCAATTCGCTTATAGTTTGATGGGCGATCCAAATCCAGAAATTGTATTTTCTGATAGTCCCCAAGCAGCTTTTGATATTCTGCTTGATAAAATTTGGCAGCGATGGGAAAGTAAAGATGATTATGGGCATCGTCATATTTTCAAGGATAGGTGGGAACTTTTGATAAATGAACTAGAAATGCAAGTTGCCCATGAATTATTTACAGAAATAGATCGTAAAATGGGGGAAGGTTCGCTACAACCTGGGCAACTTTGGAGTCATATTCTTTACTCGCAAATAGAAGAAGAATGGCAAGATATAGTATCAGAAATTTCTATAAAGTTATTGTGTCTTTGGAGTTATCCTATTCCTACAGAATTATGGAGTAGTTATGTTGCTTCGGTAGATTTTTGTATTTCTGTTCTGAACTGCAATTATAATTCAGATGATTGGCAAGTATTGGAGTCTATTGTCAAACATTGTGGTTGGATATATCCTTTGAGAAATCTTTGCATTATTTGCGATCGCCCCAGAAAGTTATTATTAGATGATGAATATCGTCTCCATGCTGTAGAAAAACCAGCAATTGAATTTAGTGATGGTTATAGTTTATATGCTTATCATGGTGTGAGATTACCAGAAGCATACGGAAAATTAAATCCCCAAGAATGGCAGCCAGAATGGCTTTTAACTACAAAAAATGCCGAACTTAGACGAGTCTTAATTGAGGAAATTGGTTATGAGAAAATTTGCCAAGATTTGCAAACTATAGAAATAGATAACTGGCAAGAATATACTCTTTTCAGAATAGATGATGATGCCGATATTGAGCCAATATTTATTTTAAAAATGATTTGCCCAAGCACCGGAAATATTCATACTTTGAGAGTACCTCCTAATGTTAATTCGGCAAAAGAAGCAGTTGAATGGATAAATTGGGGAGTCGATCCAGAAGATTTTTCTATACAAACTTAATCCATGGGAAGACTAATATTGTTGAGAGTAGTGCCGTGACACACCTAAAATATTGCAATAGTCCAGCCGGGTTCTGGTTAAATTATTGAGGTGAAAAAATTCAATCATATCAACCCATCCCAATAATTTAATTCACTTTAAATCAATTGAAAAATTTATTGTATAAGTTAGGTTTATTTAATTTCAAAAGTTCAAACTATAGTATTTTCCTAATCAGTCTAATACCAATTTAATCAAATATTGCTACAGTAACGACACAGAGAATAGGGAATAGGGAATAGGAAACAGGGGAAGAAAAACATAAATATTACAGAAGAAAAAAGGTTTGATTTCCATAATTTATGGGATTGATATTTTTTTCTTGTAGGAATAAATCAAAAAATCCGATGTAACTGCCTTTTTTGAAAATGGTCTAAGTTCTCTAGGTTCACAAGCTAAAATAAAAATAAATCTCTGGAAAAAACAAGATCAAATTATGACAAGTCTTACTAAATGGACGGTAGAAGATTATCATCGTATGATAGATGCAGGAATAGTACAAGATCGTAAAGTAGAACTAATTAATGGAGAAATTATTAATATGAGTCCAGAAGGACCAATTCATCGTTTTATAAATCATAGAACAGTCAAATATTTACGTCATATTTTAGGAAATCTTGCAGAAGTAATGGAAGCACATCCTATTACTTTAGTTAACTCTGAACCAGAACCAGATATTAGCATTGTTCGTTCTCCCGATACATTATATTTAGAACGTCATCCTTATGTAGAAGATATTTACTGGATTATTGAGATTGCTGATAGTACATTACAAAAAGATTTAGGAACTAAAAAAACATTATATGCCAATTCAGGAATAAAAGAATATTGGGTAATTGATATTGCTAAAAAAAATTTAAAAGTATTTCGCAATCTAATGAATAATGAATATCAAATTGAACAAAACTATCAAGATGGAATTATTTTTCCCCTGGCGTTTCCTTCAGTAGAGATTTCTGTCAAAAAAATAATTGGATTTGATTAAAGGGATA
>NZ_LGSU01000242.1 GCF_002260545.1 Hydrocoleum sp. CS-953
ATCCAGACCAGTAATAAAATGCTCGAAAAATTAGAAGAGTGGAAAGAGAAAAATTTAGATATATTTTGCTTCCCAACTTACTCATCCAAGCATAACTCCATTGAAACTCTCTGGAAATTTATTAAGTATGAATGGATTGAAATTGATCTAACTTGAAAGTTGGAAAAGATTACTTTGCTATATCAAAAAAGTCTTTGATAATTTTAGTCAACAATATCTAATTAATTCTGTGTAGGTGCTTAAATGTTTCTATCAGTTAATAAGTAATAACTATAACACTGTAAAAAAGTGTTACGAAATTAATAAAATTGAAATCCCTTACCTAGAAAGTTTTTACTTGTAACGCAGTTCCTACTTAGGAAGTTAGCTGAATGCTGAGTCCTTAAAGCTATATAATCTTAAGAGAAACTTAAGAAAAATTTTAGAGGAAAGTCAAATGTCCAGTATGCCTGATACAAAATCAATTTTAGATGTATTGCGACCAGTAGAAGACCCTGAACTGCGTAAGAGTCTGGTAGAACTAAACATGATTCGTAATATTAACGTTGTAGATGGGCAAGTAAAGTTTACTTTGGTTTTGACAACTCCAGCTTGTCCATTACGGGAGTTTATTGTAGAAGACTGCCAAAAAGCTGTAAAGCAATTACCTGGAGTTGAGGAGGTTATAGTAGATGTTACGGCAGAGACTCCTCAACAGAAAGCTATACCAGATCGCCAAGGTATTGGTGGAGTGAAAAATATTATTGCTATTTCTAGTGGCAAAGGTGGGGTTGGTAAAAGTACAGTGGCAGTTAATGTAGCTGTAGCATTGGCTCAAATGGGTGCTAAGGTGGGCTTGATTGATGCTGATATTTATGGTCCTAACGATCCGACTATGTTGGGTCTAGCAGATGCTCAGGTTATGGTACAACAAGGACAATCTGGAGAAGTCTTGGAACCTGCTTTTAATCATGGGGTAAAGTTGGTTTCTATGGCTTTCCTAATTGACAAGGATCAACCAGTGATTTGGCGTGGCCCTATGTTGAATGGAATTATCCGACAATTTTTGTACCAGGTGCAATGGGGCGAATTAGATTATTTATTAGTAGACTTGCCACCTGGTACTGGTGATGCTCAATTAACATTAGCTCAAGCTGTTCCTATGTCTGGGGTGGTAATTGTGACGACTCCTCAAACTGTGGCATTACTTGACTCGCGTAAGGGTTTAAAAATGTTCCAGCAGTTGGGTGTTTCTGTTTTGGGGATAGTGGAAAATATGAGTTATTTTGTACCTCCAGATATGCCAGAGAAAAAGTATGATATTTTTGGCTCTGGTGGTGGTGAAAGGACAGCACGAGAATTGGGAGTGCCTTTACTTGGTGGGGTTCCTTTGGAAATGCCTGTCAGAGAGGGCGGAGATTCTGGTATACCTATTGTAGTGGGCGAGCCTAATTCTGTTTCTGCTCAAGAGTTACGGGCGATCGCTCAAAAAATTGCTGCTGGAGTTTCTGTTGCTGCTTTGACATAATTAGGAATTAGGCAGCAGACCATATATATAGCGTCATAAACTATAACGTTATAGTTTTTATAATCTATATACAGTACATTTGTTTAAGTCCTGATAATAAAGGTCATAAATGCCAAAATAATTACAATTAAAACAGTTTCAATGAGTGTAAAGTAAAATTTAGCAAATATTTTGATGGGAGTATCAATAATGATTTTACCTGGTGTAGCAGTTAGAGTTAAAAATATTGGTGACACTTACTATGGTTTTCAAGGACAAGTTCAACGAGTAAGTGATGGTAAAGCTGCTGTATTATTTGAAGGAGGAAATTGGGATAAATTAGTAACATTTAGATTATCGGAATTAGAGTTAGTTGATGCAACTGCAGGTCGCAAGAAAAAATAAGGATATGATCTTGAGTAGTTAGGAATTATTTCTAAAGGAAGGGTGTTCATTAATTGATAATTGATAATTGATAATTGATAATTGATAATTGATAATTACCTCTCCCTTTTAGGGAGAGGATTGACACTTAACAGGAAAAAATTTATTTTTTTCCCCTTGAAAGGGGAGGCTTCAAGGAGTGAATGGTCTAATTATTTAATTGTTTAATTATTAATTATTTCGGTAAATAGATTATGATTTACACTTAATTAATGACCAATAATAAGGTCTGAAGCTTTCCATTTTCAAGGGTGATGAAAAATAAATTTGCTAATTTCAAGTATCCTGCTTATGTATCAGGTAACTTGTTGCTAATTTAAACTTAAAATTTGCTAGTTTAAACCCTTGTTAAATGGTAGGTTTCCCTCAAAAATAAATGCCGAATAGCTTACTGATAACTGATATCTAAGTCTAATAATTGATGACTAAATTTCAAGTATCTTGCTTAGGTATAAAGATAAGCTTTGCTGCATTTACACTTGAAATTATGTTAATTGGAACTCTTTATTTAATGGTAAATGTTTCTCAAGACTAAATACTGAATAGCTTAGTGAATAACTGATAACTAAATTTCAAGTATCCTGCTTAGATAGAAGGTA
>NZ_LGSU01000243.1 GCF_002260545.1 Hydrocoleum sp. CS-953
CACAAATAGTTTCCCAGTTTAAATGTGAAATAATTTCCGGAAATTAATCTATAGTCAAAGTTTTAAACCGATCAAATCTTCAAGCATGACTTTTTACTTTTGAATAAGTGACTTCCGTGAAACGATATAACAATTAATAATCACCTCTCCCTAAAAGCTATCCCCGATCAGGAACTCCTAAAACCTTTTGATGATAGGAATTCGGGGGGTGGGGAGATGGAGAGGTTGGGGGAGAAAAACCTCTAATTAAATTACGTTTACTCTCCCGAAATATTGATTTAATGGCAAATACATAACTTCTCTGTAATGTCTACGTTTTATGTTAAGTAAAGATGTTTATAAAGCATAGCCATAAAAGGGAGAAGATTGACGCTCAAAAAAAAATCTTTTTTTCCCTAATATAATAGGAGAGCCTTTCAATCAAGGTATTTAATAATTAATAATTAATAATTAATTATTCGGTGAATCAGCAAACCCACTCTGCTGATTTGATAGCAGTATGCTTTTTAGTCCTTGGCAATAATACCAATTGGAAAGAATCTTAAGAATAATAAGCAGCAGTTCAAAGACTTTATATCAGATATATTTTTGATGAAAAAGAGAAACTTTACGGGTCATAAATGAGGTTAAAACTATTTCTACTGACTCCTGACTTCTGACTCCTGACTCCTGTGATACCATAACCATTGTTTAACAAAATTTAATAAAATTATGGCCCGCGATTTAAGAGGATTCCTAAAAATTTTAGAAGACCGAGGACAACTACGGCGAATCAATGCCTTAGTTGACCCTGACCTAGAAATAGCAGAAATTTGTAATCGAATGCTACAAAAAGGTGGCCCTGCTCTCCTATTTGAAAATGTTAAAGGGTCTGACCACTCCATAGCAATAAATCTCTTAGGTACAGAAGAACGAGTATGCTGGGCAATGAATATGGAAAAACCCCAGGAGTTGGAAACCTTGGGTAAAAAATTGGGAATGCTGCAACAACCCAAACCTCCAAAAAAGATTTCCCAAGCTGTAGAATTTGGTAAAGTTCTATTTGATGTGGTTAAGGCAAAACCAGGGCGCGACTTTTTTCCACCTTGTCAACAGGTAATTATTGAAGGGGATGCTCTTGACTTAAACAAAATTCCAATGATTCGCCCCTATCCAGGAGACGCAGGTAAAATTATTACTCTGGGTTTGGTCATTACTAAAGATTGTGAGACAGGTACTCCTAACGTGGGGGTTTATCGGTTACAACTACAGTCTCGTAATACCATGAGTGTACATTGGTTATCTGTCCGTGGTGGAGCGCGACATTTACGGAAGGCTGCGGAAAATGGGAAAAAGTTAGAAATTGCAATTGCTCTGGGAGTAGATCCATTAATTATTATGGCTGCTGCTACTCCAATTCCAGTAGATTTGTCAGAATGGTTATTTGCTGGACTTTATGGTGGTTCGGGTGTGAAATTAAATAAGTGCAAAACTCTAGATTTGGAAGTACCCGCAGATTCAGAATTTGTGCTAGAAGGTACTATTACTCCTGGGGAAGTATTGCCAGATGGCCCCTTTGGCGACCACATGGGTTATTATGGTGGAGTGGAAGATTCTCCGGTAATTAGATTTCACTGCATGACTCACCGGAAAGACCCAATTTATTTAACAACTTTTAGTGGTAGACCTCCTAAAGAAGAGGCAATGATGGCGATCGCTCTGAATCGGATCTATACTCCTATTCTCAGACAGCAAGTTTCAGAAATTGTGGATTTTTTCCTACCGATGGAAGCTCTAAGTTACAAAGCAGCGGTTATTTCTATTAAGAAAGCATATCCAGGTCAAGCAAGACGAGCAGCTTTAGCTTTCTGGAGTGCTTTGCCACAGTTTACTTACACAAAGTTTGTCATTGTAGTAGACGATAGTATCAATATTCGTGACCCGCGTCAAGTAGTTTGGGCAATTAGTTCTAAAGTAGATCCTTCTAGAGATGTGTTTATTTTGCCCAATACCCCTTTCGATAGTTTAGACTTTGCCAGTGAGAAAATTGGTTTAGGTGGTCGGATGGGAATAGATGCGACGACAAAAATTCCCCCTGAGACTGACCATGAGTGGGGTGCAACTTTGGAGTCTGACCCGGATGTAGCTGCAATGGTGGAGAGACGTTGGGGAGAGTATGGGTTGGATGATTTGAAGTTAGGAGAGGTTGACCCGAATTTGTTTGGGTATGAGATTCATTAATTAATTGATAATGGATAATGGATAATGGATAATGGATAATGGATAATTGATAATGGATAATTGATAATTANTTAGGAGAGGTTGACCCGAATTTGTTTGGGTATGAGATTCATTAATTAATTGATAATGGATAATGGATAATGGATAATGGATAATGGATAATTGATAATGGATAATTGATAATTACTTCAGTAGTTTTCAGGTCAATTAACTACATTTCATTGATTAATAATTGATCATGAATAATCAATAATTACTTCAAATTATACAAGCTATATCAACCAATGATTTAGTATTATAATTGTAAGTCAT
>NZ_LGSU01000244.1 GCF_002260545.1 Hydrocoleum sp. CS-953
ATAGCAGTGAGCGCTCAGGTATTTACAAGGCCCAGCTCAAACTGCCTTCTAGAAAAGGTGTACAAAAAATAATGTGTAAATATGCCAGCCCACATTGCTATAGGTAGTCAGAAAAATAGTCCCTTAATTTTTCTGCCTTATCCAAGCTAAAATCCTAATTTTTTCATCTTTTTAGACCGAAAACTTTGCACTTTTTCCAGACCTATAAATGCCAAAACCTTTATGTGTCAAGACTTTGATGTTTATTCAGCAAGCTCTAAATAGGGCTTGCTGAAAAAGTCTTATGGGTAAGTGTAGGAGTCAGGAGTCAGGAGTCAGAAGTCAGGAGAAGTGGGAATTATAGAGAAGGCAGGAGGAAGAATAGTAAGAGTGATTTTTCTGCCATAATCTATCCAAAATGCTCACTTTTTCGGCTTTATCAACCAAAAAGCTGGTACTTTTTCCAGACCTAAAAAGGGTAAAACCTTTATCTGTAAATGCTTTGATGTTTATTCAGCAAGCCCTAAATAATACACCAATTTGCTTGGAGTTGAATATTAATCCCACTCCCTACTCCCTACTCCCTACTCCCTACTACCTATTCCCTTCTTCAAGTTAACCATGTAGTATCTAAGTAATTAATTTTGGCAAAGGGACTAAGAGCTGCTAAAACTTGCTTGCCATAACTACGATAAATCACACGATTATCTAATAGAACAACGACACCTTGAGATTCTCGCACAGAGGCAATAGCACGTTGTAACTGTTGTAGTGCCTTTGGTAAAAGGTATAATCTAAACCAATCTAAACCTCGTTGCTTATAAAAATTTACTCGTCCAGAGACTAAAGGATGTTCCAAAGATGGAAGGGGTAAAGTAGTAATTATTAATAATTTAGGTGCTTTGAGTTCTCTTTGATGTTCTTGCCAAAATTCCCAACCAGTAATTAAAATTCCATTTTCTTCAGGAGAAACAGTTTCCACTTGAACTTGGGAACCAAATTCAGAGGCCAAAATAGCACCTACTTGATTTTTAAGTGGTACATCTCCGATCAGGATTACTATTAATCCATCAATAGCAGTGGAACTGGTGTACAATAAAGTCTGAATTTCTGCAATTAATGCTGCTTGAAATTGAGGTGTGTTTGGCATTGGTAAACCATTGGGCAAATATAATTGAATCATCTCATTGCGACGATCAGGGGAAAATTTAACACAGGTTAGATCCCCTAGCCCCATCATCTGTCGATAGCTATCAGCTTTCGCTTCTAGGTCTAATGCTCCTCCAATAATTACAACAGGTTGTTTAGTCCAAATATTCTGGAGAGCTTCAGATAAATCATAAGGAGTACAGTATAAAGAAAATGATCCTCTCTGGCGATGAATTTCTGCCCACCTTAGTTGTCCATTGCTTTGCCATTGAAACCAAAAATCATTATTCAAATGATTACTATGTAATTCCTTATTTCCTGAAGGCAATGACAAACTTTCGATGAGATTTTGTAAAATTTGTTGCTCATGTTGTTCAATTAAGTAGCAACTGTAGGGATTAGCTGGATGTTGAAAGAGCGATCGCGTTAAGTTTATCCTTGTCTGACGAATTAAGTCAGCTTGATCAGGATAAACTTGCATCAGTTGATTCCAATTGGTAGGTAAAAAGCGAGTAGTTAAATAATTTTGTACCCAAATTTCTAGATCATCTGCCCAATCAATAATTGTCGGAATACCTTGAGAAAACTGCTCATCCTGCCATTGGCTAACTAACCAAGCTTCGGGCGTCATCAGTAGTAGTCCATTAAAATCAGGGTCTTGTGGAGGATAGGTTTGGATTGCTTTATTAAGGATTGATGAACTAATCTGAGAGTGGTTAGCTAGTAATCTGGGAATTTCAACAGTGAGTAAATGTTCTTGTACTGGCTGAGGAGCAACTAATATTGTTTTTCGTGGCCACATTAATATTGGTAGCAGATAACTTAATTGATATTGTTGATTATGGCTACCTGGTGGAGAAGCTGTTTGAATTAAAGCACTACGTCCCAGTCGCAAAGCCCTTGCTACTAGCCGTGCCATCGTTAAATTATGAGGCCAGTAAGGTTGATTTTGCGATTGTAGGAAATTCAGCAGAGATTGATGGACTTCTACTTCGATCACAGATTTTAACCAAAGTGATAAAAGCTATTAATAAAATCAGCTACCTTATTATCAGGGGGTAAAGAGAATTTTTGTTCATCTATATTTTTACAGATTTTTTTCCCAAAGTCTGGATTGCTACTTACTACTAAACTCTTACCACTTGAATTATTTAAAATTAACTGAGTAGGGGCTGAAAAAAAAGTAATTTTGCCTCTAACAGAGTCAATAATTTTTTTTATTCTCTGATTTTTTTGGATGATTTGTTCCATGCCAATTTCTAATTCTAATATTTTGGCATTGATTTTTTGTAAAGGGTGATTTTTGACAATTTCTATAATGTTAACTTGAGCTTTTTTAGCATCAGCAAAAGGTAATATCACTATAAATGCTAGTATAAATAACAGTTCATCACTGTCTACTCTAA
>NZ_LGSU01000245.1 GCF_002260545.1 Hydrocoleum sp. CS-953
CCGTCACCGGTACTCCAGCACCTACTCCAACTCCAACACCAGAGCCAACACTAGAGCCAACACCAACACCAGAGCCAACACCAGAGCCAACACCAGAGCCAACACCAGAGCCAACACCAGAGCCAACGCCACAGCCAACGCCACAGCCAACACCAGAGCCAACACCAGAGCCAACACCAGAGCCAACACCAGAGCCAACGCCACAGCCAACGCCAGAGCCAACGCCACAGGCAACACCAACACCAACACCAGAGCCAACACCAACACCAACACCAACACCAACACCAACTCCTGACTCAGAAATTATACAAGAGTCTCAAATAGATGATGACCATTCTTGTCCTCCACCTCCAACTATAGAACTTGTAGATTTACCTGTTTTACCTTCTCTAGTTCTTAATACCCAATTTGACCAGCTTTTATTTGGTACAGAAGAAAGCGAATTTATTTCAAGCAGTAACTTCATTCAAGCAGCTCAAGTAGCTCAAGCAGGTCAAATAGCTATTGATGGTTTGGAAGGTGACGATTTTATGGAAGGTTCTGAAGAGACTGACATCATGTTTGGTAGTGAGGGTAATGACTCAATTTTTACTCAAGGTGGTTCTGACTTTGCTAATGGTAAAGAAGACAATGACGAGATATATGCAGGAAAAGATGACGATACCGCTCGTGGAGGTAAGGATGATGATACGATGTCAGGCGATATGGGTAATGATACCCTACTAGGTGACAACGGTAACGATTCACTCATGGGTGGTAATATTGCTGGCACAGATACCACAGGCAAGGATATGATGAACGGTGGTAGAGGTGAAGACTACATAAATGGAAATCAAGAGGATGATACAGTCATGGGCGGTAAGGGTAATGATGTAGCTCGTGGTGGTAAGGGTAATGATATGATGTTCGGACAACAAGGCCACGATATGCTCATGGGTGAAAATGGTGATGACCAAATTGTTGCCGATCCTAGCTCAAGTTCATCAGAAGAGGAAATCGGAGAAGATTCTGTTTATGGTGGTCGCGGTAACGATATTATGCAAGGCAGTCGTGGAGACGATATAATGAACGGAGGTAAAGAAAACGACTTCATTTACGGTGGTAAGGACAATGATTTAATCCTTGGCGATCAAGGAGACGATACTCTTTTAGGTCAAGAGGGAGATGATAGTATTTTTGGTGGCAACAATAGTGTTATTGATCCTGATCTATTAGGAGAAGACTTCATTGATGGTGGTGCCGGAAATGACTTCCTCAGTGGTAACTTTGCTAATGACACTATTATTAGTGGTGAAGGTGATGATACTTCACGAGGTGGTAAAGATGATGACATAATGTATGGTTTTTCAGGCGAAGACCTCATGTTTGGCGATCAAGGCAATGATACCCTATGTGGTGGTGATGGAAATGATACTATGTATGGTGACAATCCCGAACTTGTAGCACCATTGGGTACGGAAGGTCAGCAAGACCAGTTATTTGGTGGTATAGGAGACGACCTCATATTTGGTAATCAAGGTCAGGATTCATTGTTTGGAGAGGAGGGTAATGATACTTTGTTAGGAGGTGAGGATAATGACACCTTGTTTGGAGGATTAGGAAACGACTCTCTCATCGGAGAAGCAGGTGACGATTTCTTGTATGGAGGGGAAGGTGATGATACTTTCTCTGGAGGTAGTGGTAGCGATCGCTTCCTGCTCAACTTAAACCAAGGACTGGATATTATTAGTGACTTTGATATTAATCAAGACTTCATTGTATTAGATGACGAACTAAATATCGATGAACAGAGTTTCACTGTTGAGACTGTTGATAACAACATTTCAATTTTATTGGACGATCAACTTTTAGTCACTTTAGAAAATTTATCTGCAACCTCAGAGCAAATAGTTGGTCGTTTCACTACTGTTAATGATTCCTCGATCATTTAATATCAAATCTGTCGATGGGTAGGGGCGTTTTCCTGACGAAATGCTCCTACAATATGGACTCTTATATTTATACTGAATAAAACTGATGCTACCGGATTTAATAAAATATCATATCATCTCCGGTAGCATCGGTATTGTAAGGTAAGGGTAAGGAAGAAGTAAGAAGGAAGAAGAAAAAAGGAAGAAGGCTTTAGTTAGCTATAACACAAGGTTGAAGAGCAAGAAAAAACTTACATTTCCTGTAGTTATCAGGACTTACGCAAAAAATGAAATTACACACCATCTGTAGGGGCGAATGGCATTTACTAACGTAAAGCTCCGCTTTATATGTCGCGCAGCGTTAACGGAGTTGTGCGATAGCAAAACGCCCTTGCTAGATATAGTGGCTCTGCGTAAGTCCTGGTTATATCAAATCCGGTAGTATCAGTATAAAAAAGTAGAGAAACCGGGGAAAGTCTCAAATCCCCCTTGTACGGACGTTGCATGCAACGTCCCTACCATTAATATCATGTCCGGATGTAATGGTATAAATAAAATATTTGGCGATCGAGAGGATATATTTTAATTTCTCTCCTACTCCCCTACTCCCCTACTCCCCTACTC
>NZ_LGSU01000246.1 GCF_002260545.1 Hydrocoleum sp. CS-953
ATTTTTGGTACTATCGCTAGGGAAATGCGGAAATATTTTGTGACTCTATTAGTTGTAGACCAGAGACCTTCCGGAATAGATGCAGAAGTAAAATCTCTCCGAAAATCTCAGCCCTGTTTCTTTTTCCCTAATTCCAAATTAATTTATCCAGCAATAATAGCAGCAATAACAAACACAAATAAAATTACTAAAATTCCAATAATTGCAATACTCGACATTAATAAGAAAGAGATAGTCGCCCACATTCTCTGATGTTTTTTAAATTCAGAAATACTTTTCCATTGCCGACTTTTCCAAGCCCACTCATTTCCTTTAAAACCTAGAACTATTCCTGTCAGTAACCATCCCATACCAAAGGTGATCAAACTTAGATCTATCCAAGCAATTAATCCTACCCAAACATGATTAGTTAGACACCAAAAACCAGGTAATAAAAATCCTCCCCAACTCCAATCAAGAATTTCTTCTGGCACCTCATTAGAACTATGAATAATATTCCCTGATTCTGGAATAGCAACTAAAGCTGTTTTTGTCTCAAGTTCTTGATTTTTTAACTCAGTTTTACTTATTTGAGTTGGTGCAATAATTTCTGGAGTTGGAGGTTGTAATTGTGCTAATATTTCCTCTGCCGACTGGAAGCGATCGCCAGGAATAGAAGCCAACATTCTATTTAAAATTCCTTCAAATTTCGGACTTAATTTTAATTCCTGGCTCCATTGCCATTGCATTGTTTTGGGATTAATTAATTCTGAGGGAAATTTACCAGTCATTAATACTAAACAAGTTACTGCTAAAGCATATAAATCACTATGAGGTGCAACAATTCCTAACCGCATTTGTTCATCAGGAGCATAACCAAATTTACCTAATTTCGTACCAGCAGAAACAACATTTTCGGAACTATCTGCTTTGTGAGAAACCTCAATAGCAATTTGTTTTACTCCACCCAAATCTATCAAAACTGGCAACTTATCTTCTGTCCGATAAATAATATTATCAGGGGAAATATCTCGATGAATAATTCCTTGACCATGTAAATAACTTAAAACTGGTAAAATTTGACGTATAAAGTCAGTTATTTCAACTTCGCTAAAAAAATTACCTCGTTTTCGACGTTGATTTAGTAAAGATTCTAATGTTTGCCCTTCAATAAAATCTTGCACTAAAAATAAACATTTATTTTCTCGAATAAATTCCCAGAAACGGGGAATTTGAGGATGATTAATTCGATGTAATGTCATTGCTTCCCGTTGGAAAAGTTCCTCAGCTTTTTGAATAAATTCTGTACCTTTATTTCCGGGAGTTAATTGTTTTAAAACTACTGCTTGATTAAATCTACCTGTATCTTCTGCTAAGTAAGTTTTGCCAAATCCACCTTGACCTATTTGGCGAATAATTATGTAGCGATTTCTTAATTTACTTCCTGGTTTTAATTCTGTAGATGCTGTTTGAGAGGGTTTTATTTCCTCTAGAGAAGCACCACAATTAGAGCAAAAACGGGAGGCAATAGTATTTTTATGTCCGCAATTTGTACAAGTAGTCATATTAGAAAATAGGGAACAAAGAACAGGGAACAGGAGGAAGTAATTGATAATTTATGGATAAGAATTGATTTGATTTTTCATTTTTGGAAAAGTCTATCTGTTAATTTTAAGGTAAGCATTTCATTTCCTACGGAATGCTGCGCAAACAGCCGTCAGCTATAAGCTATTGCTTTTGGTTTTAGATAAAAGCTTTATTAATTAAGCTAAAATTTAATTTTACTACAAAAACCTGCTCCCTTGATCTTAAGTTCTATATTTATTTGCACCTTGTTTTTAAGTTCAGGGTCTTATTAATGTTAACGCAGTTATGACTCAGGAGGCGAGCTGATAGCTAATAGCTAAATACTTAGGATATTTTTGCCTTCAATATTTGCCTAGCCTAGATAATCAAAAGCTTTTTCATAATTAATGAGGAAGATGAGCTAATTGGGTTTTACATGAACTCATCTTCCTCAATGTTTAAATTCTTCTTCCTTCTGCAAAGACAATAACTTAAGCTAAATTATTACCGAAAAATAAAGGTTTAAAGCNGCTAAATACTTAGGATATTTTTGCCTTCAATATTTGCCTAGCCTAGATAATCAAAAGCTTTTTCATAATTAATGAGGAAGATGAGCTAATTGGGTTTTACATGAACTCATCTTCCTCAATGTTTAAATTCTTCTTCCTTCTGCAAAGACAATAACTTAAGCTAAATTATTACCGAAAAATAAAGGTTTAAAGCCTATCACTCGCCATGGAGAAACAAGAAAAAATTTTCCTTTCAATCCTCTCCCTAAAAGGAAGAGGTAATTATTCATTATTGAATTATTTATGCTCTTGTTTTAGTGCTTCTTCTAACATCTGCGCTCGAATAAAAGTCCGTTGTTGATATAGTGAATACAGCAATAATTCTTGTTGTTTAATCTGTTCTTGTGTTTGTTGATAAAGTAATTGCAAATCACGTTCTACTGACATAGCAAATCCTCCTTTTTAAATTATAGAGCTATAAA
>NZ_LGSU01000247.1 GCF_002260545.1 Hydrocoleum sp. CS-953
GAAAGCTCAGATAAACTCTACTCAACTTTTGCTTTGGTTTAGAGACCAAACCCCTACAGTTTTTTTCACAAATAATTTGGGGTTAGTCAATAGTATTTCTTATAATTGGTTTAGCTAACAAAACTCAGTTAGAGGAAAAAAAATACAGAAGAAAGCTCATATAGACTAAACTCAATATTTATTACATTCTTCCTTCTTACTTCTTCCTCCTTCCTCCTTCTTAACTTCCTCCTTCTTAACTTCCTCATTCTTCCTTCTTACTTCTTCCTTCTCCAATACATTTAGCTGACAAAACCCATAATTTTTCTGTTTCTAAAACTGAACATTTATTTATAGTGTCAACTATGGCAGGAAGATTTCCATTTTGGAGATTAATTCCAATCTGATTTCCCATTTGATAATACCACTGTCTCAACCAACGATTTTTTAATACATATTCTGGCATAAATGCTTCTCGATCTAAGATTAAAAAATCTATTCCATAAGTATTGATAAAATTCTCCATCCACTGAATATCTGAATGATACTGAGCAGAAATAAATTCTCTAGCTCGCTCTTTTATTTGATTGTAATAACCAAGATGATAAGGAATGGCATATTCCCAGGCAAAAAAGACTGAACGTTGAGAAAATGTAGGGATATAATTTACCTCTTCTGACAGAGAAGCAATCAGAATATCTTTTGGTTTTCCAGCAAAAAATTCATATACTTCTGGAGATTGACCTTTTTGATAATCAGCGTAAGGAAAAATTTTCCATAAGCTCATGTCGCCTATTAATAAAATCCCCAAAAATCCAATAATAATCAATCCTGAAATTCTTCTATTTTTGCTGGATGGTTGTTGACTTACCCAGTAAAAAATTGCATCTAAAGTTATACATAAAACAATGGCAGTTGCTATGGCTAATACTATCCGAAAACTATGATTGGTGTAACGACTTGGTAAATGTAGTTTGAATAATAAAAGATGAGCTGTCACGAATAAAGCGACACCAGCTAAAAAAATTTGGGGTAACAATTTAATGTTAGGAGTTATTTGCTTAACCAAAGGTAATTGTCTAGGGAAATTTATTCCATTATCAAGGTTATAGCTTTTTCCTTCTTTATTCTTTCTTCTTACTTCTTCCTTTTTATTAATCTTAGAAANTCAAGGTTATAGCTTTTTCCTTCTTTATTCTTTCTTCTTACTTCTTCCTTTTTATTAATCTTAGAAATTATTTGCTTAACCAAAGGTAATTGTCTAGGGAAATTTATTCCATTATCAAGGTTATGGATTTTCCCTTCTTCCTTCTTCCTTCTTCCTTCTTCCTTCTGAAAGAGTAATTGTCTAGGGAAATTTATTCCATTATCGAGGTTATAGCTTTTTCCTTCTTTATTCTTTCTTCTTACTTCTTCCTTTTTATTAATCTTAGAAATTATTTGCTTAACCAAAGGTAATTGTCTAGGGAAATTTATTCGATTATCAAGGTTATAAAATTTCCCTTCTTCTTCCTTCCTTCTTCCTCTTCCTTCTTCCTTCTTTATTCTTCCTTCTTCCTTCCTTCCTTCTTCCTTCTTCCTCCTTCCTTCTTCCTTCTGAAAAAGTATTGGCAAGAATAATCCAACTATTAATATATGAGGCAGAAATAATTGTTTAGATAAAATTCCACTACGACCCCCGAAGATGAAAAAATCCCAGGAATTTTGTAAGAAAAAAACACTTCTACCAGCTTCCCCAAATTCTGGCAAAACTTTTGCTTGGGATGCTGTAATTACAGGTGCGTAATTACTAGAATTTAAAGCATAAAATAAAATTACCAGTAAACTTACTCCTAAACCTACTCCACTAAATATGTAATCTAGTCGATTTTTGTTCAGACAAAACCTCCCTTTTTCCCAGTCTAAAAATCTAATAATTAAAATCAAAGCAGTCAGGATAACGTATTGTGGATAAAATAATCCGAGGAGAGCGATCGCTACCAAAAAAGGAACCAACGATTTTTGCAATAAATAGTATAAAACTGCCAGAAATAAAGGATATAAAAAAGCTCTTGGTGTACCGGAAGCTATGTCATCTTGGAGCCAGAGATTTTGACTTAATAATACTGAGGCAATAAAACCTGCAAAAGGTATTGGCAATATCTCAAAACAAATTCCAAAACAATAGGCAGCAGTTACCAAACTTAACCCCAAAGGTAATAATTTATTCAGAAACATTGGGTCTATTCCTACTTGGGAAAATAGCCAATAAAAAGTTTTATAACCCCAAGGTGCGACAGACTGAAAATAATCGGCAATTAAGTCATTGGGAAATAATTCTGAGTCTAAAAAACGACGCATCCAAAAAACGTGCTGTCTTGCATCATCTTGTACTATATATTCTCCACTACAAGCTTCTTTAAGTGCTAATAAACTATATATTGTTGTGAAAGTTAAACTGAGAATTAGCCAGAATATTTTTTGATTTGCTGTTGGGGTATTTGATGGGATTAAAATTTGTTTGATATTTTGGATATACATTATTTTGTAGTAACGGTTTAGATTCTTGAGTTATAGC
>NZ_LGSU01000248.1 GCF_002260545.1 Hydrocoleum sp. CS-953
GTATTTAAGTACATTTCTCTGGAAAAGTTTTGAAGGTTTAGTTTTGGTCATTTAGTCTGTAGTGAAATATTTATGAGAATAAAAGTTCGGTAGGAAAGTTGCTCTATAAGCTTAGTTCAGTGTTATTATTAAGAATAATATTGAAAATAAAACTAAGAACTTTGAATTATATTGTAATTTACGACGGCAACTGCAATCTATGTGTAACCTTGGTGCAGGTATTAGAAAGTATAGACCAAGGTCAACTATTTGAGTATGTTCCTATGCAAGATTTAGAAATATTAAATCAGTTTAGTATTACTGCTGAAGATTGCGAAATGGGAATGATTTTAATTAATACTAAGGCACCAGAATTTAGATGGCAAGGTAGTGACGCAGCAGAGGAAATAGGGCGGTTATTACCTGTAGGCGATGTTTTTGTAACAGCATATCGGGGTTTACCTGGAGCGAAGTGGATGGGCGATCGCTTTTATGAGCAGATTAGAGATAATCGTTATACTATTTTTGGTAAACGTTCTACTACTTATCATTCGCCTTATCCAGTTGGTTGTAAAGCTTCTTTATCTGAAGAAAAATCTTCAACTT
The DNA here is from genome assembly GCF_002260545.1 of Hydrocoleum sp. CS-953. GTDB lineage: Bacteria > Cyanobacteriota > Cyanobacteriia > Cyanobacteriales > Microcoleaceae > Trichodesmium. The sequence goes on from NZ_LGSU01000248.1 coordinate 586, forward strand.
AAACTGGGGTATTGAGGTTGAATCTTTTGGGTAATAACTCTCGACTATTTTGACAAAAATATAGTTAATTAAGAAATTAGGGTTTTCGGAAGGATTTTACCAAGAAGTNTCATTCGCCTTATCCAGTTGGTTGTAAAGCTTCTTTATCTGAAGAAAAATCTTCAACTTAAACTGGGGTATTGAGGTTGAATCTTTTGGGTAATAACTCTCGACTATTTTGACAAAAATATAGTTAATTAAGAAATTAGGGTTTTTGCCCAATTTGAATTTTAGTAAGTTTATAGCAACTTAAATTTATATTATGTCGGGATAAAAATTAATTGTAAAGTCATTGCGACTGGAACGGAGTGGAAGGAAGCAATCTCAGGGATGTGAGATATTTATTCCATTTATTCCTCATAATAACTATTCAACCGGAGATGATATTAGTCTCTTAGAAAATCTTCTTTCTTTTCATCTTTAATCCACTTCTGAAAATCTTTAATTTTTTGCTCTACATATTGTTTGTGTTCCAGAAGTTCTACTCTATTAAAAATTGGTAGTAGTGATTTAAGATATTCTACGATTTTATGTGTTGCTTCAATATTCTTAGAGCTACTCAAAATATAATCTTCTGAGGAAAGTTCCTTATAATTCTTAACATAAGGTTCTAGGGGAAGTTTCTTAAAATCCTCAAATTTTTGATTGTGCTTACAAAATAGATCGATAAATTGATAACGTCTTTTGTAGGGAAATGTTGTAGTTACGCTCAACAATAATTGCATCAAATCAATATCTGTATATCTATTTTCCATCAGACTTTTTAGCAGTTTATTTTGTCTATCCTCAAGAATAAATTTCTCTTCTTCTGTTATTTGCAAAAAAAATATTCTTTCGAGAATAGTATTTCTGGATATAGAGATAGATAATTCCTTTTCTTTCTGAGAAATATGCTCAACTACTGAAGTGATTAGTTCCTGATAATTTTCATATTGCCAAAGAAATGTATAGTTTAGGTCATCTTCAAAATAAGGGGAGTTTGAGAATTTTCTTTCCTCATAGTATACCCAGTCAATATATTCAATTATGAAATTCTGGTCAGCATCAAGAATGCGGATGAATATATCTTCAGAGTTAGACGAGTATCCATTGATTTTTTGACTTAATAAATATGCTCGTTTTAGCACATCAAGTTTTTCTGTGAATAGCTCAATTAAAAGTTTATTGACTTGAGTGTAAGGATTAAATAAAAAATCAAAAGGATCGGCATAATTTGTCTGTTCATTCATTTTACTCAGAATAATTTCTGTTACCTGAGCAACCACATTTTTATCTAAGTGACGATATTTGAGAAGAAAGTCGAATCTTTTTGATATTTCACTAAGTTTGCTTTCCCTATATAAGTTATAGAGTTTCTTCAAATAATCAGATGTAATTTTTTCTTTAGGTAGTACAGTTGTAAAATCCAAATAACCATTCTCTCTTTGAAGCATAATCAGATTGGTTGAGCAATTCAAATGCTTTTTCAACTCCAGAAATTTCTATTAACTTTTCAATTAATGGAAATGGAAAATGATTAATTTGAAATGGGTCGCCAAGATTGAGATAATATTTCAGCACATCTAAATAAAGGTCTGAATTTTCACAGGCTAGAAAAAGAACTTCTGCTATTCTACCACTGGGAAATTCAGAAGAGTAATGATTTTTCTCTTTTGTTACAGCTTTTATCTCATGGCATTTAGCAAAGAAATCCTGATAATCCTTAAAATTGTAATTGGCAAAATATTCTTTGATTGGATTTTGCTTAAGTTGTTCATATTCTGTGTATTCTAAATTTGAGTTTTTTCTGTCAGACCAATCAGATAAAAGTATCCTAGATAGCTTATAAGTTTCATTGAAAAATTTTTCTCTTAGTTCATTATTAAATTCAACTTGATGAGACTCTAGAAAATTCAAATATTTCTGAACAATAA
>NZ_LGSU01000249.1 GCF_002260545.1 Hydrocoleum sp. CS-953
AGTTTACATGGAAACTAAAATATAAATTTTATTAATAAAAATCATGTAAAAATTGAATTTGTCTTATGGTTCCATGCAAAAATCAAGATAACAAAGTTCAATTATAAAGTTTTTCCCACTTTATAGAATTTTTGGGGGATGGGCAAGCCTATCCTCATGTAGTTGTCTATATGTAGACTCCCACTATCAGGAGCAAATTATAACTACTGCAATATTTATTAAAGGAGTTTATTACAAAAATGTCAAAACTAAATCAAGAAAATAAAACTCAAAAGACAACTCAAACTAAATTTAGCGGTAGCCCTTACTCCTCAATGGATACAGTTCGTACTTATTTACATGAGATTGGTCGTGTACCGCTCCTAACTCGTGAAGAAGAGATTATTTATGGTAAGCAGGTACAGCAAATGATGCAACTGCTGGAGTTAAAAGAAAAATTAGAGGAAAAACTAAATAGAGCGGCAACTGGGCCAGAATGGGCAGAATATGTAANGCGGTAGCCCTTACTCCTCAATGGATACAGTTCGTACTTATTTACATGAGATTGGTCGTGTACCGCTCCTAACTCGTGAAGAAGAGATTATTTATGGTAAGCAGGTACAGCAAATGATGCAACTGCTGGAGTTAAAAGAAAAATTAGAGGAAAAACTAAATAGAGCGGCAACTGGGCCAGAATGGGCAGAATATGTAACGCTAAGTGTAGAAACACTTCAGAAAGCAATGAAGCAAGGTCAACGTGCCAAGCAAAAAATGATTGAAGCTAATCTTCGCTTAGTAGTAGCGATCGCTAAAAAGTACCAAAAGCGAAATATGGAATTCTTGGATTTAATTCAAGAAGGTACTCTTGGTTTAGAACGAGGAGTAGAAAAATTTGACCCTACACGGGGCTACAAATTTTCTACTTATGCTTACTGGTGGATTCGCCAGGCAATTACTAGAGCGATCGCACAACAAGCTCGTACCATTCGCTTACCTATTCACATTACTGAAAAGCTCAACAAAATCAAAAGAGTTCAGAGAGAACTAATTCAGAGTTTGGGTCGTAGTCCTACCCCTTCTGAAATTGCCCAAGCTTTGCAGCTAGAGCCTTCTCAAATTAGAGAATATCTTTTAATGGCCCGTCATCCTATTTCTTTAGATTTACGGGTTGGAGATAATCAGGATACTGAACTACAGGAACTTTTAGAGGATGAAACGTCTTCTCCAGATGACTATATCACTGGTGAGTTGTTGCGTCAAGACTTAAATACCCTACTGGGGGAATTGACCGAGCAACAACGTCGTGTATTGATATTGCGTTTTGGTCTTGAAGATGGTAAAGAGATGTCGTTGGCTAAAGTGGGAGAAAGACTCCAACTCAGTCGTGAGCGAGTTCGCCAACTAGAGCATCAAGCTTTGGCCCATTTGCGCCGTCGTCAGGCAAAAGTCCGAGAGTATGTAGCTAGCTAGGTATTAATATCTTTCTAGTATCGATCCCTCTATTTTTAATCTCAAATTGACACCATTCCTTGTGGAGATAGTTATCCTTAATGATTATCTCTATAAGGAATTTTATTTGACAAAAATAACTTTTGTTTTGGTTGAGAAAGTAACAAAAATTGTGAAAAAATAGACCTTTATGCTTTTATATGGGTATGATAATAATGTAGATAATAATTAAGCAATATTCGTGATTTTTAGGTTAGTGGCGATCGCAACCTACTCTATATTTACTTATGGTGTAGTAAATAGACCAATAATACAGTATAAATCTATTTCTGTTAAGCTTAAGGAAGAAAGGCCAAAGTTTTCTTCAGAAATAGACAATGATAATATATTGCAGACTGATGGAATTTACCTTTTTGGTCAGTCTAGGCAGCCAGATCAAATTCAGAATGAGTATTTTGTCTTCAAGTTAAAAAATGGTAAGGTAATAGGTGCTTTTTATCTACCCTATTCATCCTTTTACTGCTTTTATGGTATTCATCAAAAAGATAGTTTACAGGTAAAGGTTATAGATAGTTATAATAATAGCGCTTCTGACTACACAGTAGACTTGACAAAATATCACCGAATCGATCAAGTTAGCGATAATGATTTCCGAATATTAAAAAGTTGTCAAACTAACTATCAAGATTTAGTTTGGTAATAGAATATTATACCAAATATAAAAAATTTTCCTACATTTGATTGGGTAGAATAGCGGGGGAGCAAGGTTTCAAGTTAAAAAATGGTAAGGTAATAGGTGCTTTTTATCTACCCTATTCATCCTTTTACTGCTTTTATGGTATTCATCAAAAAGATAGTTTACAGGTAAAGGTTATAGATAGTTATAATAATAGCGCTTCTGACTACACAGTAGACTTGACAAAATATCACCGAATCGATCAAGTTAGCGATAATGATTTCCGAATATTAAAAAGTTGTCAAACTAACTATCAAGATTTAGTTTGGTAATAGAATATTATACCAAATATAAAAAATTTTCCTACATTTGATTGGGTAGAATAGCGGGGGAGCAAGGTAGGGATAAAAATAGTAAAAATATACAGTTAATGAC
>NZ_LGSU01000025.1 GCF_002260545.1 Hydrocoleum sp. CS-953
TTGTATTTTTTGGTAATTGCTAATCTATTGAATAACAAATATTTGAGATTGTTCAATTTTTATTTTCATACCTTTATTTACCAAAACCAAAATTTACTCTTCTTCTAGAATTTCATCCTCATCTTCATCCTCTTCTATTTCATCAACCTGTGCCACAGAATTAGCAGAAACCACAGCACCATCACTTAACTGTTCCCGAACTTTACCTTCAATTTTTCTGGCAAAATCAATATTTTCTTCCATATAAGCAATAGCTTTCTCTCGACCTTGAGCAAAATTACTTCCTTCGTAGCTATACCAAGCACCTCTACGTTTAATTACATCTGTCTCTTCGGCTAAGTCAATAATACAGCCTACATTAGAAATTCCTTTACCAAAAATAATATCAAATTCAGCAACACGGAATGGAGGAGCAACCTTATTTTTAGCAACTTTTACCTTAGCATGAATACCATATTCCTCTGAAGATTTCTTCAAAGTTTGTGTACGACGAATATCAAGTCTAACCGAAGCATAAAACTTAAGAGCATTACCACCAGTAGTAGTTTCTGGATTACCATAAACAACACCTATTTTTTGGCGAAGTTGGTTGAGGAAAACTACCGTACACCCAGATTTACCAATATTTCCTGTAATTTTCCGTAGTGCTTGACTCATCAAACGAGCCTGGAGACCCATGTGAGAATCTCCCATATCTCCCTCAATTTCAGCTCTAGGTACCAATGCTGCTACTGAGTCAATAACTACAATATCAACAGCTACAGAACGAACAAGGTGATCCACAACTTCCAAAGCCATCTCCCCAGTATCAGGTTGAGAGACCAATAAATTCTCAATATCTACTCCTAATGCAGCAGCATAAGTAGGGTCTAGAGCGTGTTCCGCATCTACAAAAGCTGCTATACCTCCTGTTTTCTGAGTTTCAGCGATCGCGTGTAAAGCAAGAGTAGTTTTTCCCGAACTTTCTGGCCCATAAATTTCAATAACTCTGCCCTTGGGTAAGCCCCCTCCCAATGCTAAGTCTAAGGTCAGTGCCCCACTAGGGATTGTTTCTACCTTCATGCGGGTAGCATCTCCCAAACGGACAATTGACCCTTTACCAAAACTTTTTTCTATCGTTTTTAGGACTGAATCTAAAGCTTTTTGTTTTTCTTTGTTATCTGTAGCTGAAGCCATTTGTTTTTTTCCCAACTTACACTCACTAGATAATGGCTACCCATAAGGGTAAATGTAGTTTTTCATACTGCATCATCGTAACATTTTTAAAATTCTATTATTAGAT